>JAYTQA010000078.1:0-1903 GCA_043746955.1 bacterium
GCCTTGGCTGTCCGTTGGGCAGCCATGTGCGCCGGGCCAACCCGCGCGACACGCTGGCCCCGACACCGGATCAGGGGCCGACGCTGCTGTCCGCCGCCAACAACCACCGCATTCTGCGGCGCGGGCGCAAATACGGGCCGAAGATTGCCGATCCGCGGCAGGATGACGGGGTCGACCGTGGCCTGTTGTTCATGGCGCTGAACACCGACATCGCGCGGCAGTTCGAATTCGTCCAGCAAACCTGGCTGCTCAATTCCGGCTTTGCCACGCTGTATCAAGAGGTTGACCCGCTGGTCGGCCCGGCTGGCCGCATGACGGTGCCCGAAGACCCGCTGCGCCGCACCTTGCAGGTGCAGACCTTTGTGAAAATGGCGGGGGGCGATTATTTCTTTCTGCCCAGCCTGCCTGCCTTGCGTTATCTGGCCAAGTTATGAACCCGGCAACCTCTGATCAGGTGCTGCGCCGGGCAGCCTTTGGTCCCAAAGCCTGGCTGCTGCAAAAGGCGCTGGCGCTGGCCCCCGTGGCGTTTGCCATCCTGCGCCGGGTCCGCCCGATCTTGCGGATTGGCTCAACCTATATCGTCACGCGGTATGATGACGTGGTGGCGGTTTTTCAAAATGACGCCTGCTTTGCGGTGCCCTACAAAGCCAATCTTGATGTGATCACCGGCGCGCAACCGTTCTTTCTGGGCATGCCCGACGGCCCAGATTACCGCGCTGCGCTGGCCGCCATGCAGCGAGTGCTGACGCGGGACGATCTGCCCGCGCTGGCGGCCAGGACCGAGGCGCTGGCGCAAGCTGCCGTCGATCTGGCCCAGGGCCGGATCGACGTGGTGGCCGATCTGGTGCGGCCGGTGACGTTTCGCGTCCTGGCGGATTATTTTGGCGTGCCGGAACCGGCGCAGGGTCGGCTGGATGTCTGGGCCACGCGATTGTTCGAGTTTCAGTTCGCGGGGTCGCCCAAAGACCTTGGCCTGCGGGCCGAGGTTGACGCGATAGCCCCGGCGTTCCGCGCCCATATCGACGGCGAAATCGCCCGACGCAAGGCCGCAGGCGCTGCGACCGACGACGTTCTGGGCCGCTGCCTGACCCTGCAATCCCAGGGTGTTGCGGGCTATTCCGATGTTCAAATTCGCACCGGCATTCTGTGCATGATCGTCGGCGGCCCGCCGCAGCCGCCGATGGTCGTCCCGCAAGCGATGGAGCAATTGCTGCGCCGCCCGGTCGCGTTGCAGGCCGCCATGGCCGCCGCAGAGGTCAATGACGACGCGACCCTGGCGCGGATTGTGCAAGAGGCGATGCGCTTTGATCCGCTGGCACCGGGTCTGCCCCGGCTGGTGGTGCAGGACACCGTTCTGGCACAGGGCACCCAGCGCGAAACGCTCATTCCGCGGGGGTCGACGGTCATCGCCTGCTTTGCCTCTGCCATGATGGACAGCCGCCGGATTGCGGCGCCAGCCAGCTTTGACGCGAACCGGCGACCGCATGAATACATCCTGTTCGGCCACGGTCTGCACGAATGTTTTGGCCGTTATATCAACGGCGCCATTCTGCATATGATGCTGAAACCGTTGCTGCGGCAACCGAATCTGCGGCGGGCAGAGGTGCCCGACGGCACGCTATCCAAGAACGGCATCTTTGCCGAGCGGTTGGTGCTGACCTATGGCTGACGGCTGCTTTCAGCCGATCCGCAGCAGGGTGGCGGCGTCGAACAGATGCGCCATGCCCGGACGGGGCCGCAGCGCGATCCGGTCGCCGCGCCGGATCGCAGGGCGGTCGGTGAACAGCGCACTGACCGCAATCTCGCCGGACTTGCAGCCGACAAACATCGCGGTTCCGGTGCTTTCGACCACCCCCGCCGTTGCCGCAAATGACCCCGGCGTGCCGGTGGGCACCAGGTCCAG
>JAYTQA010000079.1:0-1901 GCA_043746955.1 bacterium
TTGATCAACACGGTCAATTCGATCACCTCGGTCAATCTGGACTTATTTGCGCCCGAACCGATGATCGACGGCAAGGGCACCCATGGCGGCTATTGCGGGCCTGCGGTCAAGCCGATTGCGCTGAACATGGTGGCGGAGATTGCCCGCTATAGCGAAACAGCGGGCATCCCGATCAGCGGAATTGGCGGGATTACCACCTGGCGCGATGCGGCCGAGTTTATGGCATTGGGTGCTGCCAATGTGCAGGTCTGTACCGCTGCCATGACCTATGGCTTCAAGATCGTCCAGGAAATGATTTCCGGTCTGTCGGAATATCTCGACGACAAGCAGTTATCCCTTTCCGACCTGGTCGGTCGGGCGGTGCCGAATGTGACCGATTGGCAATTCCTCAACCTCAATTACGTGACCAAGGCCAAGATCGACCCCGACCTCTGCATCAAATGCGGTCGCTGTTATGCGGCCTGTGAAGATACCTCGCATCAAGCCATTGCGATCAAACCGGGCCGGGTGTTTGAGGTGATGGATAATGAATGCGTCGCCTGCAATCTGTGTGTCAACGTCTGCCCGGTCGAGGATTGCATCACCATGGTCGAAGTGCCGAAAGGTAGCATTGACGCGCGGACCGGCCAAAAGGTCGGCGATTACGCCAACTGGACGACCCATCCGAATAACCCGAGTGTGGCGGCGGAATAGCGCGGGCAGGGTACGGGGCGGGGTAAAGGAGGCCGATTTGCGCAGTCTGGACATCACGCGCTGGCCTGCGATCTGGGTGTTTCTGGCCGCCGGGCTTGCGGCGGTGCTGTCGGCCTTTGCCACGGTCAATCTGTTTGGCGAGGCGATGGCCAATTTCAGTTTCCTCGACCAGTTCGGGCTGGAAGCGGTCCGGCTTGGTGCGATCTGGCAGCTTGGCAGCCTGACGCTGTGGGGGGCCGCAGCGCTGGCGTGTTTTCTGTGCTTCAAGATTTGCGAGGTCGAACTGGTGCAACGCTATCGGGCGTGGACCTTGCCCAAGGCACCAGACGCGGCGCGGGATCCGCCAGACGAGGCCAGCGATTGACCCTGACACCGCCGCCTTGACGGGAATTGCCGGAAGAACACCGTCTGCGCCCGGGACTGCGGTGCCGGGCGGTGGCAGGGTGGTTCTGCTGCGGTGCGGGTTGCCGCAAGCCGCCGAACCGCGCGGCACCGCCTTGCGGGTCAGGGCGGAATTGGCCATATCAGGCGGACAGCCCAAGCTTTGGATAGTCCGGCGATGCTTTATTCCCTGCTCGATCTCGCCCCGGTCGCCGAAGGCCAGACGGCGGCGGCGGCTTTGGCCAATACCGCGGATCTCGCCCGCCATGCCGAGGCTTGGGGCTATCACCGCTTTTGGCTGGCCGAACATCACAACATGCCGGGCATCGCCTCAGCCGCCACTGCGGTTGTCATTGGCCATGTGGCGGCGGCGACCACCACGATCCGGGTCGGGGCGGGCGGTGTCATGCTGCCCAACCACGCGCCTTTGGTGATAGCCGAACAGTTTGGCACGCTTGCGGCCCTGTTTCCCGGCCGGATCGACCTTGGGCTTGGCCGTGCGCCGGGCACCGACATGGCGACCGCCCGGGCGCTGCGCCGACATCTGCAGGCGTCGGACGACTTTCCGCGCGACGTGATGGACCTGCTCGCCTACCTCGGCCCGCCCGACCCTGATGCGAGCGTGCGCGCCTTTCCCGGTGAGGGGTCGCAGGTGCCGGTCTGGATCTTGGGCTCCAGCCTTTATGGCGCGCAACTCGCGGCCTATCTGGGGTTGCCCTATGCCTTTGCCAGCCATTTTGCCCCCGCCCAACTGGAGGAGGCGGCAGAGGTCTACCGGACCAGTTTCCGCCCCTCGATCTGGCGCGATGTGCCGTATTTCATGATGG
>JAYTQA010000080.1:0-5090 GCA_043746955.1 bacterium
CCTTTGCTGCGTGACGGTCAGGCGATTGCCTGGCTGTCGCCCGATGCAGCCTTGGCCGGTCAGCCGGGCACCGCGATCTTTCTGGGCCGGTCCGATGGCCTGCCGGTCTTTGCCCAAGACGTCTCGGATTGGATGCCGTCCCAGCCGATCACCGCCTCCACCAGCTTTTTTGATGCCCAGGTGCAGACCCACCCCGATCTGCCGCCGAGCCACGGCTTTTACGAACTGCGCAGCGTGATGGCCCAGCTTGGCCCGCGCGACGCCGAATTGTGCGCCACCGCCCGCGCATTGATGGAATGGCACCGCAGCCACGGGTTCTGCGCCAGTTGCGGGGCAAAATCCGCCATGACCAACGCCGGTTGGCAGCGCACCTGCCCGGCCTGCCAAACCCCGCACTTTCCCCGCACCGACCCGGTCGTCATCATGCTGATCACCCATGGCAACCGGCTGCTGTTGGGTCGTGGCCCGACCTGGCCAGAGGGGATGTATTCCCTGCTCGCAGGCTTCGTCGAACCGGGCGAGACCATCGAAGCCGCCGTTCGCCGCGAGGTGTTCGAGGAAACCGGGATAAATGTGGGCGATGTCGGCTATTTGTCAAGCCAGCCGTGGCCATTTCCAGCCTCGCTGATGATCGGCTGCCGGGGTGCCGCGCTGAGCGACCAGATCACCCTTGACCCCGCCGAATTGCAGGACGCCCGCTGGGTCACGCGCGAGGAGTTGCTGTCAGCCTTTGCCGGCTCCCATCCGCAGATCAAACCCTCGCGCAAAGGTGCGATTGCCCAATTCATCATGCAGCACTGGCTGGCCGACACGCTGGATTGACTGCGCCAAACGGACGACTGCAACCCGTTGCATTCTCGCCAATTTTTTCCCGCTTCGCCTTGGCGCAAGACTGCCGCTGCCTTGCCTATGCCGCAGATTCCAGCGACAGTTTGGCCCACAAGTTTTCGTGATCCGCGCGGATCGTGGGACAGTCAGGGCGGGCACACCGATGAAACTTGCAGCGAAATATGATGTCGAGGCGCCGGTGGACTTTGTTTATGGCGAACTGGTTAATTTCAACGCTTGGGAAGGCATCGCCCTGCGGCGCGGGGCAGAAGTCACCCGGATGGACCGGCTGACCGCACCCGGACCGGGCATGGACTGGCAGGTCAACTTCATCTTCCGCGCCAAGGCCCG
Source organism: bacterium (assembly GCA_043746955.1). Taxonomy (GTDB): domain Bacteria; phylum Pseudomonadota; class Alphaproteobacteria; order Rhodobacterales; family Rhodobacteraceae; genus Stagnihabitans. The sequence continues at coordinate 1,180 of JAYTQA010000080.1, forward strand.
CAGCGCCCGCATCCATCTTGTATCGTTCGCGCCGGGCCGTCAGATGGCACTTTCGCTCACCTCCGATCTGGCCGATGCCGAGGTTTTGATCGACCTGTTGGACGTAGCCACCACCCGCACCCGGATCGAGGTGCGCACCGAAGTGAAGCCCAAAACCTTCGCCGGCCGGATTTACCTGCAGACCCTGCGGCTGGCCCGCAAAAAGGTCGATGCCACCTATGCGCGGCGCATCGCCCAGCTTTCGGTGGAGATGGCGGATCGTTACCGCAGGCCCGCCAAACGCTAACCGGTCCAACGCAGAAGACAGCCAATGACGCCGATAAATCGCGTTTCGCACTTGGGCAGGGGGTTCGGGCGAAGTCCGGTTTGCGGCTTAACCGCGCTGCCGGTCCTCGGGGTACACGCCCAGAATTTGCAGATGGGTGGTGAAATAGGCCAACTCCTCCAATGCGCGCTGCACCGGCGCATCGTCGGGGTGGCCTTCGATGTCGGCATAAAACTCCGTCGCGGTGAAACTGCCGCCGATCATGTAGCTTTCCAGCTTGGTCATATTGACGCCATTGGTGGCAAACCCGCCCATCGCCTTGTAAAGCGCCGCCGGAATGTTGCGGACCCGAAAGACGAAAGTCGTGATCATCTTGCCGCCCCGGCGGCTGTGGTCGGCATCGCGCGACATCACCAGAAAGCGCGTGGTGTTGTTGGCCTGATCTTCGATATGCCGGGCCAGCACGTCCAGCCCGTAAATCTCCGCCGCCAGTTCCGACGCCAAAGCCCCCTCAGCCAGATCGCCCAAAGCCGCCACATCGCGGGCCGCTGCGGCGTTGTCATGCCAGTTCAGCGTCGCCAGTTGGTGTTCTTTGATGAACCTCCGCGCCTGGCCATGCAAAATTGCCATGCAACGCACCCGCTTTACATTGCCAATCTTGGCCCCTTTGACCGCCAGCAGGTTCACATGCACCCGCACAAACGCCTCATCCACGATGTGCAACCCGCTTTGCGGCAAGAGCGAATGCACGTCAGCGACCCTGCCATAGGTGGAGTTTTCCACCGCCAGCATCCCCAGATCGCAGTCGCCGCACCGGACTTGGTCAATCACCTCTTCAAAGGTGGCACAGGGCACCACCGCCATCGCCGGGCGCGACTGGCGGCAGGCTTGGTGCGAATAGGCGCCTGGCTCGCCCTGAAACGCGATGCGGCCGATCTGCACTAGCGCAGTGTTCGTCGAAATCTCGGGCATTTTGGACATCTCCGGCGAAAAAACGGCAGCCTTTGGGCAGGTCGCGGCGCTACTACACCTTGCACCTATCGGGGGGAAGCGGGTAGATACGCGGCAAAGCCAAGGCGAGCGGAAGGTGCTGCATGTTCGACACGATGACCATGACCAAGATTGTAGGTGGCGTTTGCGGAACGTTGCTATTCTTCCTGTTCGGGAATTGGGCCGCTGAATCGATCTATGGCTTTGGCGAAGAGACGAAGGGCAGCGAACGGACCTTTGCCTACGCGATTCAGGTTGATGCTGCCACTGCGGCACCTGCCGGCGCTTCAGGCAGCGCTGCTGCCGACACAGCTTATACCGATGTCGCCGCCAAAGCCGATGCCACCGCTGGCGCGCAAACCTTCGGCAAGTGCAAATCCTGCCACTCGGTTGAGGGTAAGAACATGACCGGCCCGCACCTCAACGGCGTGGTCGGCCGCCCGCGTGCTTCGGTCGATGGGTTTGTCTATTCCGACGCGATGGCCGCCAAAAAGGGCGATCCCTGGACGCCTGACCTGATCTACACCTTCATCAAGGCCCCCAAATCCTATGTGCCCGGCACCAAGATGGGCTTTGCGGGCCTTGCCAGCCCACAAGACCGCGCCAATGTTGTGGCGTATCTGGCCACGCTGAAGTAACCAACGCGCCGTCAAACCAAGGCCGCCCGCAATCCGGGCGGCCTTTTTCGGTGATCAAGGCCAATTTCTTTGATCGGGGGCCGCCTCACGCATTCGCAACTTGTGAACCACGAGTTTTCTGATTTAGCTGTGCGGCGACAGCGGCCTGCGGGTCGGCCACATAAGGGGATCGAGCATGGTCACAAGGTCAGTCATCACCGCCGCAACGACCGACCGGGCTGCCCTGATGCGCTGGGGTGCCGCAGGACTTGCGGTTTTGGCCGTGGCCGCGCTGACCCAGACCGTGCGGGCCGACGATCAGACCGTGATCAAAAGCCACGGCATTTCCACTTTTGGCGACCTGAAATACGGTCCTGATTTCACCCCCGACTATGTGAACCCGAACGCCCCAAAGGGCGGTGGAATTTCCGAGTCGACGTTTGGCAGCTTTGATTCGATGAACCCCTATTCCGTCAAGGGCACCTCCGCTGCGGGGTCGACCCTCCCCTATGAAACCATCCTGACCGGTACAGCGGATGAGGTTGGCGCGTCCTACTGCCTGATGTGCACCACGATGGAATATCCGACCGACCGTAGCTGGGTGATCTTCCATTTGCGCGATGATGTGAAATTCTCGGACGGCTCACCGATGACCGCCGACGATGTGATCTTCAGCTACAACATCTTCGCTACCAAGGGCCTGTCCGACTTTCGCACCATCTTCAACACCCAGATCGAAAAGGTCGAAGCGACGGACGCCCATACCGTGAAATTCACCTTCAAAGCCGGCATCCCCTACCGCGACATGCCCGCCAAGGTCGGTGGCTTGCCGGTCATCTCCAAAGCCGAATACGAAGCCAAAAAGCGCGATCTGGAGGACAGCAGTCTGGTGCCTTTCGTCGGCACCGGCCCTTATATGCTGGACCGTCTGGTTGCAGGCCAAACCGTGGTTTACAAACGCAACCCCGCCTATTGGGGTGAAAATCTGCCGATCAACAAAGGCCAGAACAACTTCGACACCATCCGCTATGAATACTTCTCCGATCCCAATGCGGCGTTCGAAGGCTTCAAGGGTGGCACCTACACGTTCCGGCAGGAAACCTCCTCCAAATCCTGGGCCACGCAATATGACTTTCCCATGATCGCCACCGGTCAGATTCAGAAAGTTACCCTGCCCAATGGCACCAAGGCCAGCGGTCAAAGCTATCTGTTCAACTTGCGCCGCGACAAGTTCAAAGACCCCCGCGTGCGCGAGGCGATCGGTCTGATGTTCAACTTTGAATGGTCGAACAAGACACTGTTCTTTGGGCTGTACAACCGGATCAACTCGATCTGGGAAAACTCTTACCTCGCCGCCGTGGGTCCGCCGACGCCCGAGGAAGTGGCGGTTCTCCAACCCCTAGTCGATGCCGGACTTGCACCGGCGTCGATCCTGACTGATCCGCCGGTGGCCGCGCCGACCTCAAGTGAAAGCCAGCTTGACCGCAAAAACCTGCGTGCCGCCTCGGCCTTACTGGATGCGGCCGGCTGGAAAACCGGTGCCGACGGCATCCGCGTCAATGACAAGGGCGCGCCGCTGTCGATTGCCATCCTCAACGATAATCCGGCATTTGACCGGGTCCATACGCCGTTTATCGAAAACCTCAAGGCGGTTGGCATCAACGCCAGTCTGACCGATGTGGATAGCGCCCAATTTGAACAGCGCACCACCCCGCCGTCGTTCGACTTTGACATGATCACCGGCAACGCCCGCGCCGGAATGGAACCGGGCGACGAGATTGACCAGTTCTACTCCTCCAAGACCGCCGACAATTCCAGCTACAACGTGATGGGCCTGAAATCGCCCGCCGTCGATGCGCTGTCCAAGGTGGTGCAGGCGGCCAAGACCAAAGACCAGATGATCGTGGAAACCAAGGCGCTCGACCGCGTCCTGTTGGCGGAACGGTTCTGGATCCCGCAATGGTACAACCACAACTACTGGGTGGCCTATTACGACATGTATGACCACCCGGCCAACTTGCCCCCGTTTGGCGGTATCG
>JAYTQA010000081.1:0-1892 GCA_043746955.1 bacterium
TGCTGGGCCTCAGCGACCGGGTGCTGGTGATGCGTCAGGGCAAAATCGTCGGCGAACTTCCCGGCATTTCGGCAACCGATGACCACAAGGCCGCGACCGGGCTCGAAGAACGCTTCATGTCGCTCGCCGCCGCCTCGCTTCCTCACCCACCACAGGGATAACGCACATGCGCCAGAATCTTGCCAGAGTGCTGCAGATCGAGGGGGTATCAATCACCCTTGCCCTGATCCTCGTGATCGCCCTGCTGGGGCTGCTGAACCCGGCCTTCCTGTCCTCCGATAACCTGGCGGCCATCATCGTGCAGTCGATGTTTGTCCTGATCATCGCGGTGGGGATGACGTTCGTGCTGACGGCGGGGGCGATTGATCTGTCGGTCGGCTCGGTGCTGGGTCTCAGCGGCGGGGTGACCATGCTGTGTTTCACCTTCGGCTTTGCAACCTTGCCCGCCGTGCTGGCCGGGCTGGCGGTTGGGGCGCTGTGCGGGCTGATCAACGGGCTGTTGATCACCGTCCTGCGGCTGTCGGATTTCATCGTGACGCTGGCCACCATGGGGGTGGCGGCGGGGCTGTTGCAGATCATGGCGTTTTACCGCCCCCTGCGCGGCGGCGAAACCGGGACCTTCACCTGGTTGGCTGATGGCAGCGTGGTTGGTCTGCCATTTCCGATCCTGCTTGGCCTCGTGCTGGTGGTGGTGATGGCGCTGGTCATGCACCGCACGGTCTTTGGCCGTCAGGTCCGTGCCGTGGGTATGAGCCGCGACGCCGCAACCTTTGCCGGAATCGATGCCGACCGGGTACGGCTGGCGGTGTTCGTGATGTCTGGCCTCTTGGCCGCGGTCGCCGGGGTGCTGCTGGCATCACGGCTGGCCTCGGTGCAACCTGCCCTCGGGCGCGGCTATGAACTGCAGGCGATTGCGGCGGCGGTGCTGGGCGGCACCAGCCTTGCCGGTGGTCGCGGGTCGGTGGTCGGCGCGGCGGTGGCCGCCCTGCTCTTGGCCGCGATCAGCGCCGGGCTGCAGATCGTCGGCGTCGATCCGACCTGGTATCAGGTGGTGCTCGGCATCTCGATCCTGCTGGCGGTGGCCTTCCACAAATGGTCCGACCGCTTTGTCGACCGAAATATTTTGCAACCGGCCAGCGAGGGCAGCCCGGGCGGCACAGCGCAGCCCGGAACCGTCCCGCCCGACATTGGTGCGCCGACCACCCCCCCGCTGCGCATCTTCAGCGCCAAATAGGAGCGTTTCATGACCCGAAAATCACAGATCACACGCGCCCGCAGTCTGTTCAGTCGCCCCGGAGCCGGCATTGCCTTGTTCTTAATTTTGGTGTCCATCGCGATGAGCATGGTGTCGCCGGTCTTTCTCACTTGGATGAACTGGGCCAATATCCTCAATCAGGCGTCGCTGCTGATCCTGTTGGCAATGGGCATGACCATCGTGCTGATCGGCGGCGGCATCGACCTGTCGGTCGGGGCGATTGCCGCGGTGTCGGGCGGCGTAGTGGCATTCCTGATCGCCGCCGTCGGCACGCCGCTGTGGCTGGCACTGATCGCGGGAATACTGGTCGGGGTGGCGCTTGGCTTGCTGAACGGGTTGATCATCACCGTGATGCAGATCCCCGATTTCGTCACCACTCTGGCGATGTTGGCCCTGATCCGTGGCGTGCTGTTTGTCTGGACCCAGGGCGTGCCGATGATCAACTATTCCGACAAGGCTTACATGGTGCTGGGCGGGCTGACCCGCCTGCCGCTGAAACTGACGGTGCCCGAATTCATCACGGCGGCCATTCTGGGCATCGGCCTGCTGATCATGTCTTATTCCCGCATTGCCAGCCATCTGAAAGCCACCGGCGAAAACCCGGATGTGGCGCGGCTGTCGGGGGTGAATGTGGCGC
>JAYTQA010000082.1:0-5073 GCA_043746955.1 bacterium
GGCGTTTTGAACCTTGCCGGAGACTTGCTCGGCTTTGCCATCCGCCTGCAGTTTGGCGTCACCTGCGACTTTGCCAACGGTTTCCTTAACTTTGCCGGCCATCACTTTTGCCGATCCGGCGATGCGATCTTTATCCATGATCTGGTGCTCCTTGATGCGGGGCGGGGCCAGGGGCAGCCACGCCTCCTTGGAAAAAAACCAGAGAATTCGGCGCGCCGCACTAATCCTCGTCAGGACCATCCGGATTGTTGGCAGGGCCGGGAACCAAAGCCGGACGGTCGGCGTTTCATCGCTGACCAAGCCGGAAAGGGCACTGATGCAACACGGGTATCCTTGTGCCAACGGCTGACACAGCCGCCCAAAAACTGGCGGGTGATTATGTTTTGCCAGATCTGGTGGCCCTGCAAGCAGCGATGCCGGCGGGCAATCTGGACCTGTCCGAACTGACCTCGCTCGACACGGCGGGGGCTTGGCTGATCCTGTCCACCGCGCGCCGGAGTGGTGGCACGGTCAGTGGAGCTTCGCCCGCGCGGGCCGTGTTGCTGGAGGCCGTGCAAGCCGTCCTGCCGCCTGACCGCCGGATCCCGAAACCACCGCGTCATGTTGAGATGCTGGAACGGGTCGACCAGGTCGGCCGGGCCACGGTCGACGGTTTGCGCGGTCTGGCCCGGATCACCGGCTTTTTTGGCGAGGTGGTATCCCATGTCGCGGGCACCCTGATCCACCCCGGCCGGCTGCGCGTCACGGCCCTGGTGTTTCACATGCAGGAAACCGGTTTGAAGGCCGTGCCTATTGTGGCGCTGATGGCGTTTCTGATCGGCATTGTTATCGCCTATCAGGGCGCCGACCAGCTGCGCCAGTTTGGGGCCGAAGTTTTTGTGGTCAACCTGATTGCGGTTTCCGTTCTGCGCGAACTGGGAATTCTGCTGACCGCCATCATCGTGGCGGGCCGGTCAGCTTCTGCCTTCACCGCAGCCATCGGCTCGATGAAGATGCGCGAAGAGGTCGATGCGATGCGCATGCTGGGGCTGGACCCGATCGACGTGCTCGTGCTGCCGCGCGTGCTGGGGCTCTTGTTGATGCTGCCGGTTCTGGGGTTGGTCGCCGATCTGGCGGGGCTTTTGGGCGGCGGGTTGATGGCGTGGTACACGCTTGGCATCTCTCCAGGCATGTTTGAAACCAGGCTGCTGGAGACCGATGTGGCGCATTTTCTGGTGGGAGTTGCCAAGGCACCGTTTTTTGCGGTGATCATCGGTGTCATCGGTTGCTTTCAGGGGATGCAGGTTGAAGGCAATGCGGAGTCGTTGGGGCGACTGACCTCCCGCTCGGTCGTTCAAGCGATCTTCATGGTGATTTTGGCCGACGCCACCTTTTCGATCATTTTCGCCTCGGCGGGGGTGTGATGGAAGGCGGGGGTGTGATGGAACCCGTCATCCAAGTGCGGGGTCTTGTGAACCGCTTTGGCAAGGCCACAATCCACAACGGACTGGATATTGACCTGATCCGGGGCGAGGTTTTGGGCGTGGTGGGCGCTTCTGGCACCGGCAAGTCGGTATTGCTGCGATCAATCGTCGGGCTGCAAAAGCCGCAGGCCGGGCAAATCACCGTGCTGGGCGTCGATGTGAGGACCGCAGATTTACGCGAGACCCGGGCCAACTGGGGCGTCATGTTTCAGGACGGCGCGTTGTTCTCTGCCCTGACCGTGCGCGAGAATGTCGAGGCGCCGATGCGCGTGCAGTATCGTTTGCCCGCCGATCTGCGCCGCAGTCTGGCCGATCTGAAGTTGGCGATGGTGGGTTTGCCGGCCAAAGCGGGCAGTCTTTACCCCGCTGACCTGTCGGGCGGTATGCGCAAACGTGCAGGCTTGGCGCGGGCACTTGCGCTCGACCCCGAGATTTTACTGCTGGACGAACCCACCGCCGGGCTGGACCCGATTGCGGCATCGGAGTTTGATAGGCTGATCACCACCTTGCAGCAGGCGCTGAACCTGTCAGTGTTTCTGGTGACCCACGATCTGGACACCCTGCACGCCACTTGCAACCGGATAGCGGTTCTGGGCGGCGGCAAGGTCATGGTGACCGGCACGATGGCAGAGATGGTGGACGTGAAAGATCCTTGGGTGCATTCCTACTTCCACGGGCCGCGCGCCCATGCGGCATTGGCAGGGTAAGCCATGGAAACCCGTGCAAATTATGTGATTGTCGGCGCGTTCACGATCCTCGCGATCCTGGCAGGTCTGGGCTTTTTCGTCTGGCTGGCTAAGGTGCAGATCAACCGGACTTATACACAATATGACATCCTGTTCGATCAGGTCGCAGGCCTTGCTCAATCCAGCCCGGTACGGTTCAACGGGGTGGATGTGGGTAAGGTGCTGAGCATCGCACTCGACCATGTGTCTGACGGGCAGGTGCGGGTGCGGATCGAGGTTGCGGCCTCGACCCCGGTCCGGTTCGGCACTCAAGCCACACTTTCGTCGCAGGGCGTAACCGGCGTGGCGTTTGTCGGGCTGGATGGCGGCGATGCGGGGGCTGCCAACCTGAGCCTCAACCCATTGACCGGAGTGGCAGAAATTCCGTTCAAGCCGACAGTTGTCCAAGGGCTCTTGGCCGATGCGCCCGACCTTTTGCACCAGGCGACCGCGGTCCTGAACAACTTTGACCGGTTTACCACGCAGGAAAACGCCGACCACATCGCCAAAATCCTCGCCAATCTGGATGAAGTGTCTGGGCGGCTGAACACCATTGTCGATGACCTTGGCAAGACCTCGGCCAGCATTGCCAAAGCGTCCGACAATGTTTCAACCTTCTCCGCCAAACTGGACGGTTTGGCCACCAATGCGGATGCCACGTTAAGCGATGCGCGCAGCACACTGAAGGATGCCCGCACGACGCTGGCGGATATTGATGCTTTCGCCGCCAAGGGACTGCCGCAGATTACGGCGCTGAGCGGGCCAATCGCTAAACTCGTGGGCGATCTGTCCAGCCTGACCGCCCGGATCGGACGTGACCCCGCCCGGTTCTTTCTGGGCAACCGTACCCCTGAATACTCCAGATGAGGCCGCAATGACCCGGATTTCCTTTTTGCTGCTACTGGTATTGGCTGGATGCGGGGCGTTTGGCAAAGCCTCCGCGCCCTTGGACGCCTATACATTATCGCCGCTGCCGCAAGGCAAAGCCGCATCATCTTCCGAGCATCTGGTGGTTGAGCTTCCGACCGCAAGCGGCGCACTGACAACCGACCGCATCCTGATCAAACCCAATGCGCTGCAGGCGGAATACCTGCCCAAGGGCCGCTGGGTCGATCCGGCACCAGAGTTGATCCAGACCTTGCTGGTTGCCTCGCTGCAAAACTCTGGCGCGTTCCGGCTGGTTGGTCGCGATGGAGCGGGCCTTACGCCGGATTATGTGGTGCTGGTCGAGGTGAATGCCTTTCAGGCCGAGGCCGCAGCGCCAGATACCGTTGGCACCCCGGTGCGGGTCGGGCTGACGCTGTCGGTGGTGCGCGAGGGTGACCAAAGCCTGATCGCCACCCGGCGGTTTGATCATACGGCCATCTCGACCAGTTCTGACACGCTGGCCGTGGTCAGCGCGTTTGATGCGGCCACCCGGCAGGTTCTGGCGGATGCAGTGGTCTGGGTTGCCAAGACCACGCGGTAAGTCATGCCGCTTTGGTCCGCAATTCACGCAGAGCCGCACCTTCGGCACCGATCCGCAGCCACAGTACCGCGGCGTTGGCGATGCTAAAGGCCAAGGCGAGCATGGGCAGGCCGAGGCACAGGGGCAGGACGGCAATCTCGCCCACCACAACGATGTAATTGGGATGGGCAAACCAGCGGTAGGGGCCGGTTGCCACAAGAGCAACGTTTGGCAGAACGATGATCCGTGTGGTCCAGCGGCCTTTCAGACTGGTCAGCACCCAGAGCCGGCCCAGTTGCAGGATCAAAAACACCACCAGCCAACCCATATGCACTTGCTGCCCGGCACCGAAGTACCAAAGCGCACCCAGCCAAAGCGCGTGCAGCGCCACGATCAGCGGGTAATGACCGGCGGCCACTTCGGTTGCACCCCGCGCCAGCAAGGCAGCGGTGTTGCGGCGCGCCAACCAAAGTTCGGCCAGCCGCTCCAGCGTCACGGCGCTGAGCAGGAGGACTTCCCCGGTCATGCCGCCTTCACCAGCGACAGGCAGCTTGCGGTGAACCCCGGCCCCATCGCGGTCAGAACCGTGCGGTGGGGCAGGCCGACCTCGATCACCCGGTCCAGCACGAACAAGGCCGTTGGGGCCGACATATTGCCATAGTCGGACAAAACCGCTCGTTCGTGATCCAAAGTGCCTTGGTCCAGCGCCAAAGCGCTCTCCAGGGCGTCGATCACCTTGGACCCACCCGGATGGCAGGCAAAGCGGTCGACCTGCGCCATCTCGATCCCGGCGCGGCCCAGAATGCCTGCAACCGCGTCGCCCATATTGGCGCGGGCAAAGGGCGGAATGGCGCGGTCAAAGATCACGCCCAGACCGGCATCATCGACCGCCCAACCCATGATATCCAGTGTTTCGGGCCAGGTGTGCTGCCCTGACGCCTCGATCTGCGCCAAACCTTCGCCCGCCCGCAAAACGCAAGCCGCAGCACCATCGGCGAACAAAGCGGTGGCCACGATGTTTTCCTTGGTCAGCTTGTCCAGCCGGAACGCGGCGGAGCAGATCTCAACCGCCACCAACAGCACGACACTTCCGGGGCGTGATTGCGCCAGACGCCAGGCCAGCCCCAACCCGCTGACCCCACCGGCACAGCCAAGGCCAAAGACCGGCACCCGTTCGACATCGGCCCGAAAGCCCATCTGGTCGGCCACGCGCGCCTCGATTGAAGGTGTCGCAAGCCCGGTGGAGGATATGGTCACAATCGTATCAACCTCGGCGGCCAGAAGCCCGGCCTTGTCCAGCGCCTTGGCGGCAGCGTCGACAAACAGCGCCTCCGCCCCCGCGAGATAGGCGGCATTGCGGTCATGCCAGCCGTGCGGGGCCATGTACCACTCCACCGGGCGGATCAGATACCGGCTGCGGATACCTGCCGAGTCAAAC
>JAYTQA010000083.1:0-1883 GCA_043746955.1 bacterium
GGCAGGGTGCCTGCGGTCAGCGCCCCGGCTGCCGCCTGCAGTGCGAAGTATCCCAACGAGGCCGCAAGCGCTTGGATCACCGTTGCACGGGTCAGCGCCTTTGGTGCCGCACCGGCCAGACCCTGGGCCATCAGATAGGCCGCGCCGAAGATCAGGATGGCGCCCAGGGCAACCGATTGCGGTGACTTCGTCACAAACCCGGTCACCAGCCCGAACCCAAGGGTCATCACGGCATAGATCGCAAGGGCCGCCAGAAACGCCTGTCCCACCTTGGCACCGGATGGCACCGCCACCGGCCCCGATCTGCGCACCGCAGCCACCGCCGCGACAGCGCCGCCTGACGCCAGAAACGCATGCGCCTTGTAAAGCGAATGCGCCACGATGTGCAGCAGGGCCAGCGGGAACAGCGCCAGCCCGCATTGCAGCACCATGAACCCCATCTGCGCCACCGTGGACCAGGCAAGCGAGGTCTTCGCCGCACTTTGGGTCAGCATCACCATGCTGCCAAAGAGCGCGGTGAACCCGCCCAGCATCACCAGCACGGCCAGCACTCCCGGGGCGGCCAACATCACATCGGCAAAACGGATCATCAGGAAGCCGCCCGCATTGATCACGCCGGCATGCAACAGGGCGGAGACCGGGGTCGGCGTCTCCATCACCTCGGTCAGCCAGCCATGGGTCGGAAATTGCGCCGATTTCAGCACGGCTGCCAAGGCGATCAGCGCCGCCGCCCCTATGGCGACGGTGGGTGCAGCGCCCGCCCGCGCGTGGGTCAGGATGGTGGCGATATCGCCGCTGCCAAAGCCCGTCCACAAAACTGTGGCGGCCAGGATCAGCACCAGACTGGACAGCCCGGAAGTCAGGAATTTCTTGTGGGCGGCACGGCGGGCGCGCAGGCGGTCGGGGTAGAACAGCAACAAGTGGTGCAGGCACAGGCTGGTCGCGATCCAAGAAAGGACCAGTTGTGCCAGATGCCCCGCCGTCACCAGCAGCAGAACGCAGGCCAGTGTGGCGCACAGCCAGCCCATGAACGCGCCCTGCCCCGCCTCGCCATCGACATAGCTTGCGGCATAGCGCAGCACGACAAGGCCGATGAACGCGACCAAGGCCAGCATGACGGTGCTGATCACATCCAGCCGGACCGACAGGCCGGGCAGCAAGACCGCCGTCATGGGCCCCTGCCCGATCAGGATGGCCGCCGACAGGAGCGCTACCGCGATTGCCGCGAAACCCGCTGCCTGCGCGGCCCAAGCCACCAGTGCCGGGCGGCGTCCCGGGCGCAGAAAGCCCAATGCCGCAGCCATGATCAACGACAAGGGGGCGGCATAGGCGATCAGGGCTGGGGTCACGGCGCGGTCCTTTCGGGTTCAGATGCCCCCGGATTTAGCCAGACCGTCATGCGCTGTAAAATTCATTGTTTCTCTGAAACCGTTCCACTAAACAGAACGGATGGCCGAACTGAATTACCACCACCTGCACCTGTTCCGCGCCGTGGCGCATGACGGCAACCTGACCCGCACCGCCGAAAAGCTGAACCTGTCGCAATCGGCCATCTCGGTGCAGATCCGCAAGCTGGAGGACCGTCTGGGTCATCCGTTGTTTGACCGGCGCGGGCGGCAGTTGCACTTGACCGAGGCCGGGCGGATCGCGCTGGACCATGCCGATGCGATCTTTGCGGTCGGCGACGAATTGCTGGGCACCTTGCGCGATACCGGGCGCGGCTTGCAGGTTTTGCGGGTCGGGGCACTCGCCACCTTGTCGCGCAACTTTCAGATCGGCTTTCTGCGCCCGGTTCTGGGCCAACCTGACAGCGAGGTGATCCTGCGGTCTGGCAGTCTGGCGGAACTGCTGCACGGGTTGGAGACGCTTAATCTGGATGTGGT
>JAYTQA010000084.1:0-1881 GCA_043746955.1 bacterium
CCATCTTGGCATCATCCTGGACGCCGCCAACCTGATCGCCGCCGAGGCTGCCGCGCGCCAAAACGCCATCCTTGACCACGCGCTGGACCTGCTGGGGGCAAACCTGCTGCTCGCGCACGCCAAAGACCACGACGCCACCGGAAAAGTCGTCGCCCCCGGCGATGGCGTGATAAACCTGCCCGCTTTCGCCGCCGGCCTGAAGGCCGCAGGTTTCACCGGCCCGCTGATCGGCCACGGCTTTGACGCCGCCGATGCCCCGCGCGCCGCCAAAGTCCTGCGCGCTTTGTGTGCGGTATGACGGGTCATGGCCAAACTCTGGACCGCTGTGCTGCCGCAGTCCTGCGCATCCTCTGTCAGCCATGAAAGGCCAGTTCCAAACCCGCGACGGCTGCCGCCACCCACCTGCCATCGCCCGGAAATCCGCAAACTTCACCTGCCCCCGCATCGCCCCAGACGCCCGCCGCGCCACCAACCTCCTGCGCATCCTCGGTCAGCCATGAAAGGCCAGTTCCAAACCCGCGACGGCTGCCGCCTCGCTTTTGAGGTTGCGGGCCAAGGCCGCCCGGTGCTTTGGCAACATGGGCTGGGTGCGACATCGGCCCAACCCGCCGAAGTCTTCCCGCCCGATCCGGCTGAGGGTGGCTTCCAACGGATCACCCTGATCTGCCGGGGCCATGAGGGGTCAGACCTTGGCGACCCCGCCCGCCTGTCGATTGCCCAATTCACCGACGACGCCCTGGCCCTGCTGGACCACCTTGGCCTGCAAACGGCTGCTGTCGGCGGCATCTCGCTGGGTGCCGCGATCGGATTGCGTCTGGCGACCCACCACCCACACCGCACCAGCGCCCTGATCCTGGCCCGTCCGGCATGGCTTGACCAACCCGCGCCCGCCACGATGCAAGCCTATCTGGAGGTGGCGCGCCTGCTCGCCAGCCATGGCGCAGCGGGCCGCGCCCGGTTCCAGTCCGGTCCAATCTACCATGACCTGAGCCGTGCCTCGCCCGACAACGCCGCCTCCCTCGCCAGCTTCTTTTCGCGCCCCAATCCCGAAACCACCACGGCGCTGCTGTCGCACATCCCGCTCGACGGGCCGGGCGTCACTGCGGCCCAGATGCAGGCGCTGACCCTGCGCACGCTGATCCTGGTCACCGCCGAAGATGCCGTCCACCCGCAGGCTTACGGTGAACGCATGGCCGAACTGATCCCCAACGCCAGCCTCACCCGCATCCCGCCCAAAGGCCGCGACAAAGCCGCCCATGTCGCCGAATTCCGCGCCGCCCTCGCCGGTTTCCTGACCGCATGATCCGCCAGCCTCCTGCGCCAGCCGCCTGCGCCAGATCAACCCGCGCCGCTGTCTGCGCCGCTCGCGCGCCGTGGCTGCGCCAAGCAGAGCTTTCCCATTCGCGCGGCCCGTGTCACACAAGCGCCAGCCAATCCCCCGCGAACCCTCGATATAGGACCGCACCATGACCAGCAAACTTGACCAACTGCGCAAGATGACCGTGGTGGTCGCCGACACCGGCGACCTTGACGCCGTCCGCCGCCTGAAGCCGCAAGACTGCACGACCAACCCCAGCATCGTGCTGAAGGTGATGCAGGGGCCAGCGATGCAGGACCATTTTGCCGCCACCGTCGCGCGCCACAAAGGCAGCAGTAACGCCGTGGCCGCCATCGTGCAGGATCTGACCGTGGGCCTTGGCGCGGAGTTGTCGCGCATCGTGCCGGGCCGGGTTTCGACCGAGGTTGACGCCCGCCTGTCGTTTGACAAAGCCGGATCCATCGCCAAAGCCCGCGCTTTGGTGGCCGCTTATGACAAGTTGGGCGTGAGCCGCGACCGCATCCTGATCAAACTCGCCTCGACCTGGGAGGGGATTTCTGCCG
>JAYTQA010000085.1:0-5055 GCA_043746955.1 bacterium
GCTATGAGGATTGGGCGGAAGGCGTGCTGAGCCGGATCGCCAAGCGGCCAGAAGCCCGCGATTTCATGGCTTTGGCGCGGGCGGAGGATGGCGCTTTGCGGCTGGAGGAGCCCAAGGCTGCAGCCCTTGCGGCCAGCTTTACCGGCTATCTTGACGCCGCACGGGCGGGCGGTTGGGCGGATTGCACGCCGGGCAGGTTTCTGCTGCCGGGCGATCTCGCGGGCTCGCCGGTGCTCACCTTTGCGCCGTTGCCCAAACCTGCCAGCACGCCGCGCGGCTGTTTGTGGCTGGAGCTGCAGACCCGGTTCAACGCGTATAAAGCGCAAGTCGTCCGGCCGTTCTTCCGCGACCATTTCGCCAAGATCGACCGGCAGGTGGTGCTGGTCGATGTGCTGGGCGCGATCCACCAGGGTCCGCGCGCGGTGGAGGATTTGCGCCGCGTGATGGCGGAGGTTCTGAGTGCGTTTCGGCCCGGTCGGTCGGGTTGGCTCGACCGGTTGATGGGGGGCCACAAAGTCGGGCGGATTCTGTTTGCCGCGACCAAGGCCGACCATCTGCATCACCGCCAGCATCCAGCGCTGACCGCGATCACCGAGGCGCTGCTGCGCGATGCCAAGGCGCGGGCGGATTTTGCCGGGGCGCAGACGATGGCTTTGGCGCTGGCAAGCCTGCGCTGCACGGTCGAAACCGAGGTTTCGCGGGGGGGTGAAACCCTGGACGCGGTGCGGGGCAGGCTCGCGGATGGCCGGCAGGTCGCGATGTATGCCGGTGAATTGCCGGGCGATCCGGCACGGATCCTCGCCCCGGCACGCGAGGGCGCAGAGCGCTGGCTGGGTGCCGATTTCGCGCTGATGGCGTTTGCTCCGGCCCGGATGACCCGCAAGCCGGGCGAGGGGCCGCCGCATATCCGGCTCGACCGGGCGGCCGAGTTTCTGATTGGGGACAGATTATGACTTTATGTTGTTCCAGAAGGGCTTGTGGCGCGATGTTAAAGTGCCGAAACGGGGGTCAGTATGACGGAGTTTGACGACAAACTGAAGGCCCCGTTGCTGGTGGAAATGGACGGCGAGGTGGAACCGGGGACGTTTGAGGATGTGGCCACGGGCCGTGCCATGGCGGGGGTGCGCAGGCTGGCGGCGCGGCGCGCCTCGGCGTTCGGGCGGTTTGCGGCTTGGGTATTCGGCAGCCTGGTGTCTTTGGTGATCACCGTCGCTGCGTGGAATTTCGTGGCCGGGTTGTTTGCGGCAAACCCTTGGCTGGGCGGCGTGGCGAGTATTTTGTTGGCGCTCGCGGCGGGGATTGTGCTGGTGCTGGTGGTGGGTGAGTTGACGGCGTTTGCCAGATTGGCGCGGTTGGACAGCATCCGGGTGCAGGCGGTTCATGCCGCTGATCTGGGCGATCTGGCGGCGGCGCGGGCGGTTCTGGTGCGGCTCGAGGCGTTGTATCTCAAACGCGAACCGATGGCCTGGGCGCGGGCTAGGCTGGCCGAGCGGCAGGGCGAAGTGCTTGATGCGGATGCGCTTTTACGGCTGGCCGAGGTCGAGTTGATCCTGCCTCTGGATGACCTCGCCCGCGCTGAAGTGGAGGCTGCCGCGCGGCAGGTGGCCACGGTGACCGCGCTGATCCCCCTGGCTTTGGCCGATGTGGCGACAGCCCTGGTGGCAAACTTGCGGATGATCCGGCGGGTCGCCCAGATTTACGGCGGGCGGGCTGGATCTTTGGGCTCGTGGCGGCTGCTCAGGCGGGTGTTCTTGTCGCTGGTGGCGACAGGTGCGGTGGCTCTGACCGACGATTTGCTCGGGTCTTTTGCGGGCGGTGGCATCCTGTCACGACTGTCACGGCGGTTTGGCGAGGGCGTGGTCAATGGCGCTTTGACCGCACGGGTTGGCGTGGCCGCAATGGAAATCTGCCGCCCCTTGCCGTTTGTGGCGGTGGCCAAACCCGGGGTTTCGGCGACAGTAAGCCGGGCCTTGGCGGGGTTGTTCGGCACCAGGGACGCGGGCTAGTTCCGAAACCTTTGCACCAGTTTTTGCAAGGCGGTCAAAGGGCTTGCTGGCGGTTCTTCACGTGATATCTTAACTTCGGGTGGCGGGGGTTTTACCAGTTCAGCCACCTCCACCACCTCGCGCGGACCGTGGCGTGGCGGGTTGAGGCGCAAGGCGACTTTGGTCAGGAATTTGGCCTCTTCGCCGCGCGCCAGATCGTCCGCGCCGTCAGAGATGCCGTGCAACACCGGCTCCAGCCAGTCGCGGTCAGCCTTGGCGAAATCGTGCAGCACGTAAGCCGCCACGGCATCCTTGTGGCCGGGGTGGCCGATGCCGATGCGGACCCGGCCATAGCCGTCGCCCAGATGGGCATGGACCGACCGCAGGCCATTGTGCCCGGCATGACCGCCCGCCATCTTGGTCCGGAGTTTGCCGGGGGCGAGGTCAAGTTCGTCATGGAATACCATCAGGTCCGACAGCGGCAGTTTGTAAAAACTGACAGCAGATTGAACGGCTTGGCCGGATTTGTTCATGTAAGTGTCGGGCTTCAGCAGCACGACCTTATCGCCCGCCAGCCGCCCCTCGGACACCCAGCCCTGATGCGCCTTTTTCCAGGGGCCAAAGCCGTGGTCGCCCGCGATCCGGTCGACGGCCATGAAGCCGACGTTGTGGCGGTGGCCGGCGTATTCCGGCCCCGGATTGCCCAGACCGACGAAAAGTTTCATCTGCCACCTCCGGGTTCAGAATGGGGGTTTGCGGGCTTCAGCACAAGGCGCTACGAAATGCGGGCGGCACCAAGGTACCGCCCGCATTCACGATTTATCCTGCAATATCAGGCTTCTGCTTCAGCCTCTGCCGCCACAAGCCCGGCCGGAGCCGCGATGTTGGCGATCACGAAATTCCGCTGGGTGGTCGGTGTCGCACCTTCCGGCAGAACTGCATCGCCGATGTGGATCACGTCGCCGATGTTCTTTCCGGCCAGATCGACGGTGATGTGATCGGGAATGTCGCCCGCCAGCACCTCAAGTTCAACCTCTGGCCGCACCACGGTCAGCGTGCCGCCCTTTTTCAGGCCGGGCGAGTCGTCGTGGTTGATAAAGGTCACATGGATGTGCAGGACGATCCGGCTTTCGTCATGCAGGCGCATGAAGTCGACATGGGTCGGCTGGTCCTTGACCACGTCGCGCTGCACGCCGCGGCAGATGACATGGACGTCGGGCTGGCCTGCAACTTTCAGGTTGAACAGGGTTTGCAAAAAACGCCCTGCTTTCAAGTGCTTGAACAGGTAGTTGTAGCCGACTTTGATCGGTGCCGGGTCGAGCCCGTCGCCGTAGACGATACCCGGGACGTATCCCTCACGACGTGCCTGACGAGCGGCCCCCTTGCCTGTCCCCGTCCGCACCTCGACGTTCAGATCTGCGATCTGGCGTGCCATAGGTGTTCTCCTTATAAGTCCGCCATCCTCCAAGGGTGCATGGCGCGACCGGGGGGCTATAGCGGGGTTCGGCCCGAATGGGAAGCCGGTAAACCCCGGTTTTTCGCGGTTTTTCGCGGTTTTCAAGGAGGTTGCGGTGGACGAGGATGCGGAATTGCGGGCGGCGGCGCGGGCGGTGGTCAACCCGCGCCGGCTGTCGCCGACGGTGGAAGTGGCCGGAGTTGGGGCCGCTTTGCGCAGCGCTTCGGGGCGGGTTTTCACCGGGGTCTGCATCGACGCCGCCTGCGGCATCGGGTTTTGCGCCGAACATGGCGCGGTGGCCGCGATGATCACCGCAGGCGAAAGCCGGATTATGGCGCTGGTCGCGGTCGATTGGGCGGGTCGCGTGCTGCCACCCTGCGGGCGTTGCCGCGAACTGGTGGTGCAGGTCGACCCGGGCAATGCGCAAACCCGGGTGATCCTGCAGCACGGCGCGCGTGCGCTGCGCGAGTTGTTGCCGGACCACTGGGTGCTGGACCGTAAATGAGGGTAGGGCGCGCAACGGGCTGTTTGGGGCGGGTTTTGCCGTCGTTTTGCGCCAAGTGTCTGCGGGCGCTGCGTTAATCTGGGGCGATGTTGGAAAACTGCTGTATGTTTTGCGTCGTTTCCGCGTAGTTTTCCCGTAGTTTTTCCGTAGCTACAGACCGCGCGCTGGCTGGCGTTAACCTTTGGCTTGCGAATCACTCCGACGACCCGCTTGCGCATTCATCTGGGCACAAATACTCCCGCCGGAGGCTCTCTCAAGCCGGTTGGCCGCAGGCCAGAGGCGAGGGGAAGGGCTTGCGCGGCAGCGCTCCTTTGGACTCGGGCTTGCTTGAGTTTCGCCGCCCGCTTCCTTACAGGTGGGGGACACGGAACCAGGGGGGCCCATGCGGATTCACAGTGATCTGGCCGACACGATTGGCAACACGCCACTGTTGCGCCTGAAACGCGCGTCAGAGCTTGCGGGGTGCACGATTCTGGGCAAATGCGAGTTTCTCAATCCCGGCCAATCGGTCAAGGACCGGGCCGCACTTTACATCATCCGCGATGCGGTGGCCAAGGGGCAGTTGAAGCCCGGCGGCACGATCGTCGAAGGCACTGCGGGTAACACCGGCATCGGGCTGGCACTGGTGGGCGCGTCGATGGGGTTTCGCACGGTGATCGTGATCCCGGAAACCCAAAGCCAGGAAAAGAAAGACATGATCCGGCTGGCCGGGGCGGAGTTGGTGCAGGTGCCTGCGGTGCCCTACCGCAACCCGAACAATTATGTGCGCTATTCGGGCCGTCTGGCGGAAGCTTTGGCGCGCACCGAGCCGAATGGTGCGGTCTGGGCCAATCAGTTTGACAATGTGGCCAACCGCCTGGCCCATGTGGAAACCACCGGGCCGGAGATCTGGGCGCAGACCGATGGCCGCATCGACGGTTTCATCTGTGCGGTAGGCTCTGGCGGGACACTTGCCGGGGTGGCTATCGCCTTGCAGCCCAAAGGGGTGAAGATCGGGCTGGCCGACCCCGAAGGCGCGGGCCTTCATGCGTTTTACACTACCGGCACATTTGACTCACCCGGCACCTCGATCACCGAAGGCATCGGGCAGGGCCGGATCACCGCCAACC
>JAYTQA010000086.1:0-5034 GCA_043746955.1 bacterium
CCGAAGGCAGGCCCTGGTAGATTGTGGCCATCGCGTCGAGATATTTTTCGAACATGCGCCCGATGTTCTGCTGGCCGGGGAAGTTGGTGCCGTCGCCGACCCAGACAGTCAGGGCGGTGGAGCCCAGCTTTTTGCCGATCTCGATGCATTCAAGGTTATGCGCGACGGCTTGGGCGCGGGTCATGGGGTTGGCATGGGCGAGCGAGCCAAATTTGTAACTTTGGGCTTGGCCAACTTGATCCTGAAAGGTGTTGGAGTTCATCGCATCAAAGCCGAGCCCGTATTGCGCGGCCTCTTGGCGTAGCGCGTTGTAATCGCTGACCTTGTCCCATGGGATATGCGGGCTGACGGTGCGGGCGCCGCGGGTCAGTTGCTGGATGACACCACAGTCGGCAAGTTTGTCGTGGATGTGGCGCGGCTCTCCCGGCCCCGGAAAGCGGGCAAACCTTGTGCCGCCGGTGCCGACAGCCCAGGTGGGGAGGGCCACGGTCCAGGCCATGGCGCGTTGGGTGTGGGCCTCGATGTCCACGCCCCGGCGGGCCAGTTGGCGGGCGAGGGCTGCGTAATCATCGGCCTGCGCTGCGGCGGCCTTGGCGTTGAGCGATCCTATGAGGTCGGCGGAAATCATCGGTTACCTCGTGAAGGACACGGCATTGCCCGCGTCCACGTTCAGGAAATTGCCAGTCGATTTGTGCGACAGGTCGGACGCGAAGAAATAGACGCCTTCCGCGATATCCTCCGGGAACACCGACCGCAGCAGAAGCGAGCGCTTGCGGTAATGTTCCTCCAGATCATCGACGGCGATCTTGTTGGAGGCGGCGCGTTGCTGGCTCCATTCGCCTTTCCAGATCTTGGATCCGCGCAGAACGGCGTCGGGGTTGACCACGTTGACCCGGATCCCCAGCGGCGCACCCTCCAGCGCCATGCAGCGGGCGAGGTGAATTTCGGCGGCCTTGGCGGTGCAATAGGCGGAGGCACCGGGCGAGGCTGCGACCCCGTTCTTGGAGGCGATGAAGACCATCGAGCCGCCGAGGTTTTGGGTTTTCATCACCCGGTAGCCTTCCCGACCGACCAGGAAATAGCCGGTCGACAGGATGTCCATCGTCTTGTTCCACATCGCGAGCGTGGTATCCTCGACCGGGGCGGCAGAGGTGATGCCGGCGTTGTTGACCAGCACATCGAGGCCGCCAAATTCGGCGACCGTGTAGGCGATGGCCTTGATGACCGCCTCTTCCGAGGTCACGTCCATCAGGATCGCCCGGACCATGTCGCGGCCATACCGCTTGGCAAAGCCTGCGGTCACCGCGTCCAAGGCGGTCTGGTCAATGTCGGCCAGAACCACGTTGCAGCCTTCGCGCAGCAGGCGTTCGGCGGAGGCGGAACCGATGCCGCCTGCGCCGCCGGTGATGAAGGCCACGCGGCCTTGCATGGCTTTCGGCTTGGGCATCCGTTGCAGTTTGGCTTCCTCCAGCAGCCAGTATTCGATGTTGAAGGCTTCCTGGGTATCAAGGCCCTGGTATTCGGACACACCGGAGGCACCGCGCATCACGTTGATCGCGTTGGTGTAGAACTCGGCTGAGATGCGGGCGGTGGCTTTGTCCTTGGCGAAAGACAGCATGCCTACGCCGGGGATCAGGTAGATCACCGCGTTGGGGTCGCGCATCGCCGGCGAGTTGGCATGTTTGCAGCGGGTGTAATAGGCGGCGTAGTCGGCGCGGTAGCCTTCCAACAGGGCGTCCAAGGTGGCGGCGTCGGCTTCAGGGGGCACGATCAGCGGTTTGATCTTGGTGCGCAGAAAGTGGTCGGGGCAGGACGTGCCTAAGGGCGCAAGGGCGGCCATCGCGTGGGAATTGACGAACTCCAGCACTTCGGGCGCGTCGGTGAAGTGACCGGCTTTCATCTCGGATTTGGCGATGCGGCCCCGGATCAGCGGCATCAGGCGGCGGGCGACCTCACCACGGGTTTCCGGCGGCAGGGTCGGGGACTTTTGACCGCCAAACACCGGGCGCTTGACGTTGGCATCCAGCCAGACCGCAGCCTTGTTGATGATGCGCAGGGTTTGCTCGTAGCATTGCTTTGCGGTGGCCCCCCAGGTGAACAGGCCGTGGCTGCCCAGAACCAGACCGACCATCTTGGGGTGAGCCTCCGCCATAAGGCCCAGCTTGATCCCAAGGTCGATGCCGGGACGCTGCCAGGGCAGGTAGCCGATTTCATCGCCAAAAATCTCAGCGGTCAGGGCGATTTGATCCTTGCAGGCGGCAATCGCAATCACGGCGTCGGAATGCACGTGGTCGACGTGGATCGCGGGCACGAAGCCATGCAGCCAGGTGTCGATCGAGGGCGCGCGCGGGTTGAGGTTGAAGATGCAGTGGCCCAAGGCGTCGACCATCGCATCCTCTTGATCGAGGCTTTTGTACTGGGCGCGCAGTTGGAACAGCTTGTCCATGTAGAGGGTCGCGAAGCCGTCCAGCTTCATCGAACCGATATCGCCGCCCGAGCCTTTGACCCACAGCACGGTGACATCCGCGCCAGTCAGCGGGTCTTTGGCGGCGACCTTGGCGGAGGTATTGCCGCCGCCAAAATTGGTGATCCTGAGGTCGCTGCCCAACAGGTTCGACCGGTAGAGCAGTTTTCCCGGCTCATCCAGCGGGGCGGCTGCGGCGTCGTCCCACAGGGACGGGAGGCGGAGGTTTTGGGTCATGCCAGCCAAGCTAAGACCAGAATCGATCACGGTCAATCATGTTTGCGCATACTGCAGCGCAGAAAACTTACTGCGATGCAGCATTACGATTGGTTGTTGACGGATGTGAGCGGTTCTGACTAGCTTGATCAGATGCATGAACGTGAAAGATGGCAATTGATCTTGACCCGGCTGCGCGAACGCGGCATCGTTCGGGTGAACGATCTGGCCGGTTTGACCGGGGCATCGCTGGCCACCCTGCGGCGCGATCTGGCGCGGCTGGAGGATACCGGGCAGTTGCGCCGGGTCCATGGCGGGGCGGAATCGGCGGAAGTGTCCGGGCAGGGCGACCTTACGGCGGTGCCGTTCGGCGCGAGCCAGACCACCAATGCCGAGGCCAAGATGTTGGTGGCCAAGAAGGCCGCAAGTCTATGCCGCGACGGCGAATCGATCATCCTCAACGCCGGATCGACGACGTGGTTTTTGGCGCAATGTCTGCGCCACCATCGGATGCAGGTGCTGACCAATTCGTTCCCGATTGCACAGGAGCTGATCGCCAATTCGGGCAACCGGGTGGTGTTGCCGGGCGGGGAATTGTACCGCGAACCGGGGATCATCCTGTCGCCGTTCGAGGAGGATGCGATCCAGCATTTCGCCGCCTCCAAGATGTTCATGTCGTGTTATGCGATCACGCCGATGGGGGTGATTGAAAGCGATCCTTTGATTGCGCGGGCCGAGGCCAAGTTGCTCAGCCGCGCGGAAAAGTTGATCGTGATTGCGGATGCCTCGAAATTCGAGGCGCGGGGCAACATGGTTGTGTGCCCCCTGACGCGGGTGTCAACGGTGGTGACCGATCAGGGCGCGCCAGCGGGCATGGTGGATCATCTTCGGTCAATGGGCGTCGAGGTGCTGATCGCGGAAGATGAAAGATTAACCAACCTTTCGGCCGCATGAGCCGAAAGTGAAACCAAGAGGGAGGACGACAATGATGAATAAACTGGGTTTTGCAGTCACCATGGCGGCATGTCTGATGGGATCGACCGTATTGGCAGAGGTGATGGTGGCCAAGCCGGGTCAGGCCGTGAACATGGTTCTGATGCCGAAGTTCTTGGGCATTCTGCCCTTCGATCAGGCCAACCGCGGCGCGCAGGAAGCGGCCAAAGAGCTGGGCAACACCGGAACCTACCAATACATCGGGCCGACGCCGGAAAACTCGGCTGCCGGGCAAATTGAAATGCTGACGACCGCGACCACGCAAAAGCAGGGCGTGGTGATGCTGTCGAACAACGCGGGCGAGCAGATCTCGGCCACCGCCGAGGCCGCCCAGAAAGCGGGCACCAAGGTTGTGACCTGGGACAGCCCGATCCCGTCGGGCAAGGGCGAAAGCCTGTTCGTGGCACAGGTTGACTTCGGCTCGATCGGCGCCGTGATGGCCGACATGGTCCTTGCCGAAACCGGTGGCAAGGGCGAGTTTGCCGTGCTGTCAGCCTCACCCGATGCGGCCAACCAGAACGCCTGGATTGACGCGATGAAAAAGGTGCTGACCACCGATGCGAAGTACAAAGACCTCAAGCTGGATGACGTGGTCTATGGCAACGACCAGTCAGAGGAATCCTATAACCGCGCTTTGGGTCTGGTCGACAAATACAAGAACCTGAAAGTGATCATGGCACCGACTACGGTCGGTATCGTGGCTGCGGCCAAGGCGATGCAGGACGAAAAGCTGTGCGACAAGGTCAAGGTTTCCGGCCTTGGTCTGCCCGCAGAAATGGTGTCCTACACGCTGAACGGCTGTGCGCCGGAATTCGCGCTGTGGAGCTTTATCGACCTTGGCTACCTGACCTATTACACCAGCTACCTGCTGGCGACCGGGTCGATCAAGGGTGAGATCGGCGAAGAGTTCAAGGCGGGCCGCATGGGCTCCTTCAAGATCGACGAAGATCCGGGCCGCAAGGGTGCCAAGCGTGTGCTGATGGGGCCGTTCACGGTCTACAACAAGGCCAATGTCGAAGCCGCTGCGAAGTAATCCGGCGGACTTTGAAAGGACTTGCAGGGCCGCCAGCGGGGTGGCCCTGATTTCTCTGGCATTCTGGAGGTGGTTTTGACGGTTCTTGAACTGCGTGGCGTGTCAAAAAGCTTTGCGGCCACAGCGGCCTTGAAGGACATGACTCTGGCGATTGAGCCGGGGGAAATCCATGCCATCGTGGGCGAGAATGGTGCGGGCAAATCCACGCTGATCAAGATCATGACCGGGGTGTATCAGCCCGATAGCGGGGAAATTCTGGTCGGCGGTGTTGCGGTTGCGGTGCGCTCAACCCAGGATGCGCAGGGCCTTGGGATTGCTGCGATTTATC
>JAYTQA010000087.1:0-1873 GCA_043746955.1 bacterium
GCCCTGACGGTGCCGGTCAAACGCCGCCTGCACGCAGTCCAACCCGTGGCCCACGACCAGTGGCTCAGGGGCTGGCACAAAGGCACCACGTTGCAGGGCGTCGGGCAAAAAGTCGGCAAAGATCACGCGGCTGAGGTCCGTGTCCGCCAGTGCCGTGCCACGGATCACGCTGAACGCCACGCCGGTGCGGCGGGAATTCATCCACATGGACGCGCCTGCCATGACCATCGCCGGCAAGACGCGGGTCAGGATGGTGCCCCGCCCCGGCCGCTGTGGCAGGCTGTCGATGGCCAGGGGAAAGGTCGCGATCGCCACCTTGCGCTGCCCCTTGCACTGCCGCAACGCCGCGAAGCAGGCGGCGACCGAGCCGTCGCCCATCGCCAGCGCGCCACCCACCACGGCGCCAGCCAAAGCGCGCCGGACATCCTGTACCACCGTGGCAGAGTGGTGGTCAAACACCTCTGCCGCGCCAAGCTGGCGGACCAGCGCGAAATTGGCCGGAGAGGCGGTGGTCACCACCCGGTAGCCCGCGGCCTTGGCCAGCTGAATGGCATTGCAGCCGACACTGGTTGACCCGCCCCAGATCAGCACGGTCTTGCCCTGATCCACGGGAGCCGCCGAGGGCAGGCTCAGCGCCAGTTGATCCGCCGCGAAAAGACCGCTCGCGGCCGTCGACAGCGCCAGCGGCAGCACTGAGGCGGCGGTAAAGCTCAAGGTGTCCGGGATCTTCGCGGCCATGTTCGCGCGCACCACCGGGAAAAGTTGAAACGCCCCCTCGGCGGCGCGGTTGCGGGGCTTGTCCATGCCGGTGGCTGTGCCAAGCACCCGGTCTCCGACCTTGAAGCGAGTAACGTCGGGGCCGACCGCGACCACCTCTCCGGCAAGGTCATAGCCGAAGATGAAGGGGAATTTGATCCACCCGAACATCAGATTGCCCAACTGCTGCTTGTAGCGATCGACCGGATTGATCGCCACCGCATGGTTGCGCACCACGATCTGGCCCGGGCCGGGTGAGGTCATCGGGGCCGCGCCGACCACAAGCCTTGCGAATGGGGCTTGGGCCCAGGCCGCATGGTTTGTCGTGGGATTGGAAGTGGGATCGGATGTCATCGCAGCGCTCCTATCAGTGATAGGTATACACCTATCGTTGATAGGTTGCATTGGCAAGCCCGAACCGTCATCTTGGGGCAAAGCCTGCGGACCACCGACATCACAAGGCCTCACAGCATGGACAAAACCCCATCCGGTCCGCCAAGACCGGGCCGACGCGAAGAGATCCTCGCCGCAGCGACAGCGCTTTTCGGCCAGCATGGCGTGCATGCCGTCACCACGCGGCAGATTGCGACGCGGGTCGGCATCTCGCAGCCCTCGCTCTACGCCCATTTCGCCTCGATCCAGGAAATCCAGACCGAGGTCAGCACCCGCGCCTTTGCTCTGTTGGAACACCGCTTTGCCGGGACGGCAGAGGCCACCCCGCAAGACCAGTTGCGCCAGGCGATCGCCAGCTATTTCGACTTTGGCCTGATGAACCCGGAGGCCTACCGCATCGCCTTCATGCTGGAACACCCAAAGCCTGCAGCACCAGAAGCAGCGGCCAAGGACACGCGAGATCACGCGGCTTTTGCAGCACTTGACCACCCCGGCCCGCGCGCCTTTGGCCATCTGCGGCGGATCATCGCGGGCTTGCGTCCGGATCTGACCCCGGACGGGCTGAACCTTTCCAGCCAATGCCTTTGGGCCACGTTGCATGGGCTGGTGGCTTTGCTGATCGCCCGGCCCGATTTTCCCTGGGGCCCGCGTGACCGCCTGATCGCAGAGCAAAGCCGCCTCGCCTATCTGATGATCGTGACCTGAGGGCCAACGCGCCCGCCCT
>JAYTQA010000088.1:0-5029 GCA_043746955.1 bacterium
GGGTGGCGGGCTGGGCGGGCGGTCTTGCGCGCCGGACCTAGCGCCGCAGCCGCAGCGCCTCGGCCATCTGGGCGTGCAGAAGGCCCAGCCGGGAGTGCAGTTCGGCCAGCATTGGGGCGGCTCCGGGGGTCAGCGGGGCCTTCAGCGCGCGCAGCCGGGTGGCAAGACCTGCCAGACCGGGTTGGGCTGGCGCGGCTTCGGAGAGGTCGGCTTCGGCATGGGGTGCAACTGCGGTGTCGGTGCCAGATTCGGTGCCAGGATCGGCGCCAGGATCGGTGCCGAGATCGGCGTCCGGTCGGGTGCCCAGTTGGGTGTCTCGGACCGGGTCCGGAATTGGATCAACAGCCAGCCCGGCGTCGGGGGGGCCAGCGGTGTCGGGTGTGGCGTCGGGGGTGGCGGCGGTGTCGGGTGTGGCGTCGGGGGTGGCGGCGGTGTCGGGTGTGGCGTCTGGGGTGCCAGCGGAGTCGGGTGCGGTGTCGGGGGTGGCGTTGGCGTTGGGTCCGGCGTCGGCGGTGTCGGGTGTGGCGTCGGGGCCTGCCGAATCCGCCGGATCGCGCGGCTTCGCTATGGCGGAGGCCGGATGCAGGGTCAGGGTGCCAGTCGCGCTGTCGGGTTCGACCCAGATATGCGGGGCTTCGGGCACCTGCGTATCAAACGGCAGGCTGGCTTGGGCGGGCGGCGGATTGGGCGGGCGGTTCAGCGGCGGGTTCATCTGCGGGTTCGGCAGGTTGTTCGGCTGCGGGTTTGGCGGCTCTGACGCCTGCGGCCTGGAACGTGGCGCGCTGGAAAACGCGATGAACCCGCCGCCGCCATCGCGCGGGATCGAGGGGTCACTCGTGGCGTCAGACGCCGGAATTCCGCGCGCTGGATCGGGGTTGACCGGGGCTGGGGCCGCCGGAAACAGCGGCTGCACGGCGGCGGCTGTGGCGGGTTTCGCAGGGGCTGGCTTGGTAGCCTTGCGCGGCACGCCGGTCAACGGCAGGATTTGGGCGACAGGCGCTTGCGCCACAGCCTCGGGGTCGAAATCGGCTTCCGCGTCCAGCTCCAGATCGCTGATATCGCCGCCAAGTGCCGCCACGAAGCGCACCCCCTGATCGCGCAGCACCTTTTGCGCCCCGCGGATCGTCAGCCCCTCGGCATGCAAGAGATGGCGGATCCCGGCCAGCAGCGCCACATCGGCGGGCCGGTAATAGCGCCGCCCGCCGGCCCGCTTCACCGGTTTGATCTGCGGAAACCGGGTTTCCCAGAACCGCAGCACATGGGCCGGGGTTTCCAGCACGTCAGCCACTTCAGAGATGGTGCGGAAGGCGTCCGGCGCTTTGTCCATCAAGGGATAGGACCTTACTTGGCCCCGCCCGCGACGCGATCCTTCATCAGATGCGAGGGGCGGAAGGTCAGCACCCGGCGCGGCGAGATCGGCACTTCGTCGCCGGTTTTGGGATTGCGCCCGACCCGCGCGGTCTTGGCGCGCAAGGAAAACGTGCCGAACGACGAGATTTTCACCGTCTCGCCAGTGGCCAGCGCGTCAGAGACGTGTTGCAATACCGCCTCGACCAGCTGGGCGGATTCGTTGCGCGACAGACCGACTTCCCGGAAAACCGATTCGCTCAGGTCCATACGTGTCAGCGTTTTTTCAGTCATACTGTCCCCCCGGATAATTGAAGGGAAGATGGGCTGGATCAAATTGCGAGTCAATAACAATGGCTTGGACGGCGTTCTTTAGATGGCGCCCAATTCGGACAAGCTTTCCTAAACCGGCTTGCCTTACAGCACAGCATCCTTAGGTTGCGTGCGGTTTGCGGCGCGCGCGCGAAGGGCCTGCGCAGCTACGGCTGGCCGCCTCGGCCTGATAGCGCGATGAGGTTGGATCGAAACATCCGCAGCGCTGGATTCTCAGGGATTGGGTGGTGGTTGAGGAAAACCGCGTGCCACTTTTCCGCAGCACGCCTGAGCTGGCCAAACTACCAGCGCAGAACCACCGCACCCCAGGCCAATCCGCCGCCAATCGCCTCGGTCACGATCAGGTGGCCGGGTTTGATCTGACCGCGCGCCACCCCGACCGACAGCGCCAGGGGGATCGAGGCGGCCGAAGTGTTGCCGTGGTCCTGCACGGTCACCACGACCCGGTCCATCGGCACCTGCATCCGCTTGGCGGTGGCTTCGATGATCCGGATATTGGCCTGATGCGGCACGATCCAGTCGACATCCTCGCCCGTGAGCCCGGCCTTGTCCAAGGCGGTGTGTGCGGTCTCGGCCAGCTTTTCGACGGCATGGCGAAAGACTTCCTTGCCCTGCATCCGCAGCTTGCCGGTGGTGCCGGTGGAAACGCCGCCATCGACAAAGAGCAAGTCCTTGAAGCGGCCATCCGAATGCAGGTCGGTCGACAGGATGCCCCGGTCGGCATTTGTGCCGGACAGATCCTGCGCCTCCAGCACCAAGGCGCCCGCGCCATCGCCGAACAGAACACAGGTGCCACGGTCCGACCAGTCCATCAGTTTGGAGAAGGTTTCGGCCCCGATCACCAGCACCCGCTTGGCCTGGCCCGACACGATCATCGCATTGGCGGTGGCCAGCGCATAGACAAAGCCCGCGCAAACCGCCTGCAGATCGAAGGCAAAGCCGTGGGTCATGGCCAGATTGGCCTGCACCATGGTCGCGGCGGATGGAAACGTCAGATCAGGGGTCGAGGTGGCCAGGATCAGGGCGTCGATGTCGCTGGCGGCAAGCCCGGCATTGGCCAAAGCGGCCTCGGCGGCGCGGGTGGCAAGATCGGAGGTGGTCTGACCCTCGGCCGCGAAATGCCGGCGTTCGATGCCGGACCGGCTGCGGATCCATTCATCGCTGGTGTCGACCAGGGTTTGCAATTCGGCATTGGGCACGATCCGGTCGGGCAGATAGTGCCCAACGCCCCTGACCACGGCGCGTATCGTCATTCCGGTTGCCCCGCTTGCGGATCTGGGGCCAAGGTCGCGGCGGCTTCGCCTGCACTTTGCCCATCCGCAGTTTGCCCACCAGCAGCTTGTCCTGACGGCAAAGTCGATGCAACCCGCGCGGCCAATCGGGCGCGAAAGCCGGATTTCGCCAGCTTGTAGGCCATGTCGAGTGCGGCCGCCACGCCGGTCGCATCCGCTCCGCCATGCGATTTGACCACGATGCCGTTCAGCCCCAAAAACACCCCGCCGTTCGAGCGGCGCGGGTCCATCCGGCGGCGCAGGCGGTTGAGCGAGGTCAGCGCCAGCACCGCCGCGATCTTGGACAGGATGGTGGCGTTGAACGCCTCGCGCAAAAAATCGCCGATCAGCCGGGCGGTGCCTTCGCCGGTTTTCAAGGCCACATTGCCGGTAAAGCCGTCGGTCACGATCACATCGACCCGGTCAGACGGCAGATCGACGCCTTCGACATAGCCGACATAGGTGTAATCGCCGTGCAAGGCAGCGGCGGCAATCAGGTCGCTGGCGGATTTCAACTCGGCGCTGCCCTTGTGCTCCTCGGTGCCGACATTCAAGAGGCCGACCCGCGGGCGGGCGATCCCCATGCCGTTGCGGGCATAAGACGCGCCCATCATGGCATATTGCAGCAGGTCTTCGGCATCGGCCTTGATGTCGGCGCCGGCGTCCAGCATCAGATTGAAGCCGCCGGGGTTGCGCGACGGCCACAGGCAGGCAATCGCAGGCCGGTTGACCCCGGGCAGCTTGCGCAGGCGGATCATTGCGACCGCCATCAAGGCCCCGGTGTTGCCGCAACTGACGGCCACCTGCGCCTCACCCGAACGGACCGAGTCAATGGCCCGCCACATCGAGGTGCCCTCGCCGTGCCGCATCACCTGGGACGGCTTGTCCTGCATCGTCACCACGCGGGCGGCAGGCGATAAGGTCACCCGGTGCGCCAGTCCGGGCTGCCGGGTCAGAAGTCTGGTCAGTTCAGCGGCGTCACCATGCAGGATGAAAGCGGCATCCGGCCGATCCTGCGCGCAGATCGCAATGCCTGCGACCACCGCCGCCGGGCCACGGTCGCCGCCCATGGCATCGACCGACAGCACGATCCGGTCCGCAGACGAGGTTCCGGCCGAGGTTCCGGCCGAGGTTACAGGCGAAGCTCCGGACGAGGTTCCGCCCGGGTTCCCGGTTGATGTTCCGCCCGGGT
This sequence comes from bacterium, assembly GCA_043746955.1. Lineage (GTDB taxonomy): Bacteria > Pseudomonadota > Alphaproteobacteria > Rhodobacterales > Rhodobacteraceae > Stagnihabitans. Next base: position 4,144 of record JAYTQA010000088.1, read on the forward strand.
TCCCGGCCGAGGTTCCGCCCGGGTTCCCGGTCGATGTTCCGCCCGGGTTCCCGGTTGAGGTTCCGGCCGATGTTCCGGGCGAGAGTCGGGCCGATGGTCCGGCATTGCCCGCAGCATTGGCCCCGAAAGGCTGCGTGCCTGCGGCATCTTGGCCTTGGCGCGCTCGGGACATCCTGCGGTGCCTTTGGTTGGCCGGGGCGGCGGCTTACGCCGCGTCCTCGTCGCTCGCAAGCACTGGGGCTGCGGCCACAACTTCGCGGGCATCGTAATGACCGCAGGCGCCACAGACATGGTGCGGGCGCTTCAATTCGCCGCAGTTCGGGCATTCCGCCGGGTTCGCGGCGACAAGCGCGTCATGCGACTGGCGCATGCCGGTTTTGGACGAGGTCGTTTTGGTCTGCGGGACAGCCATGTCTCACCTAAAGTTCGTGGGGACCGGCCCCGGATTTCTTGGCAGTTTCCTCGGGCAACCCCAAGGTTAACCCCAAGGTCAGTCTCGGTCAGGCCGCGCCAACTTAACGCCTGTGAATGAGGCGCGGAACATAGACAGATTTTGCCCACGCGCAAGGGCTATTGTTGGCCCGCATTGCGGCGGGCAGGCGCGCGGTGCGGACTTAGCCTTTCGGCTTCAGAACCAAACCGGCAAGGGCTGCAAACGGCTTGAGATCGGCCGCGCGCAAGGGCGCAAGTCCGGGCTCGGCATAGACCGCCTCGCCCAGTTCGACGCCGGCGGCACGCGGGTAGAGCGGCAGCGCCAGCGCCAAAGCCTCAATCGCCACGGCGGCCGCGTCGATCACTTCGGGCAGGGGTTCCAGCGTGTCATCGGCGGGGATTTCAACCTCGTCCGCCTCGGGCAGTTTATAATCGGACAGGTAGTGCCGGATCA
>JAYTQA010000089.1:0-5017 GCA_043746955.1 bacterium
GGAATTTCGACAGGTCGGCGGCACCGATAGCACCGTTCGGGCCGGTGTCGCCGCTGCCCACACCCCGCCCGGCGAGCAATTCGGCCTGCAGCGTGGTCAGATCCGCCGCCTTGTCCGGAAACCGGGTCTGGGCCGCCGCAAACAGGCTGGCGAGTTCGCCGTCCGTGGTGACGCCATCCGATTTTTGCAACGTGGCGATGATGTCGGGGAAGTTGGTGCAGGCTTTTACCACGCCGGTATAGGTGGACAGTGCGGCATCGCCCGCCTGTTGCGCCTGTTGTGACGCTGCGATCCGCCAGGCGTTGTTGACCCGGTCGCAGCGCAGTAGGCCATCGACGCTGCTGGCAATCTGCAACGCCTCGGCCGCATTGCCGGCATCCAGGGCTGCGTCCAGCCGGGCCTGCCCTTCGGCAAGCTCCAGAAGTTTGATCATGTCGGGCGGTGGCACCCAGAACGGGTATTGCTTTTGGGTGGTGGCGACGGTGCCGCGCGCCTCGACCAGTTGATTGTCGGCTATTTGGCGGTAGATCGTGTCAATCTCGGTTGACGGCTGGGTGATCGCAAGCTTGCTCAGGTCATCGGGCGGAACCCAGGCCGGAAACTGGATCCGCAGCCGCCGCAGTTCGGCATCGACCGACGGCTGGTCTTTTTGTTGCAGGTAAAAGTTGAGCGCCTGAAGTTCTTGCTCCGAAGGCAGGCTGCCGGCCACAACCGGGTTGGTCGCGGCGGGGTTGGTTGCGGCGAGTGGGGTGGCAAGTGCCGTTTCAGCTGGTGCCGTTTCAGCCGGTGCCACCACCGGCAGCCCGGCGGCTATCAGCAGCATCAGGGCCAGCCCGATGGGCCGTGTCACAAGGGTAGGCATTGCGGAACCATCTCGGCTTGGGCAACCAGCGCCATCAGGTGCAGGGTTGCAGGATAATAGGGCTGGTCGGCGGAAAAGTCAGGGATCGCGGCCCCCACGCTGCCGGCATTGGCACAAGCGGCGAGCGCTTTGATCGCACCATAGCCCGGATGGGGGCTGCGTTCGAGCGATGCGCCGGACTTGGCATCAAACACCGTGGTGACGCCGGGGCCAGCCGTGGCCGCCGCAGCTGCGGCATAGCGACGCACGGCGCTGCCCGCAGCATTGCCCGACCAGACCGCGAACAGGGGCACCCGCATCGCCTCGTAGCCGGAGTTGGCCGAAAATCCGTCTGGCGGTGCCGACCAGCCGGCCGGACCCACCGTGATCCAATCGGGCACCATCTGGCGTTCGGCAATGCTCGCCATCAGGGCCACCCCGTCCCTTGCGACCTTGGCCAGAACCGCGACACCGGTCGCCGCCGCCAGATCGGTCAGGGCGCGCGGGAAATAGTACGAAGGATTGATGACATAGCCCGCACCGACCGCAAAGCCCTGCGCGCCCGACAGCAACAGGTGGGTCCCGCCACCATCGGGATGCGGGGCCACGCACAGCCGCGCCAGATCGGTCGCAATGGCGCGCGCGCGCTCGGCAAGTTCGGTCCTTTTGTGGCGCGTCGCCATCGCGGCCAAGGCCCAGGCATAGAACAGATCGCCGTCGCTCGCGTTGTTGGCATCGGGCACCCGTGGCACCTGATCGTGTTTCCAGCGCCACGCGAGCAGCGCATCGGGGCGGATCGCAAGGTTCGCCTCGGTCCAGGCCCGGATCTGTTCGAAGGCCGTCAGGTCATCAAAGGCTGCGGCAAGGGTCAGCCCATAGCCCTGACCTTCGGAATGACTGTCAGAGTTCTGAAAGCTGTCAATCACCCGCCCCTCGGGGGACAGGCATAATGATTTCCACGCAGCCCATGCCGCTTGCAACGGATGATCGGCCGCAATCGCCCCGGCGAGGCCGTGCGAGGCCGTGGCCCATGCCAAGCGCGGCAGAACAGCGCCTGCGGCCGCAAGACTGAGCGAGGTAACAAAGTGGCGACGGTTCATATGCGGCTTCCATTGCGACGGGTGATCAGCACGAAAACCAGTGCTGGGATCACCGAAAAAAGGGCAAACAGGAGGGTCATCACGGTAAACAGTGCTGGCGACCACGAGGCGTAATTGCCGAGCACGACGCGCAGGTTCGACAGGGTCAGCGGCTCCAGCAACTCCGGGCTGCGGTTTTGCGTCCAACTGACCCAAGTTCCGTCGTGCTGCAACAGCATGGCCTGGCCTTGCAGGGCGTGGTGCCCGGTGCGGCGCAACAGATCGACCTGCACCGCAAGCTTGGCAATCGGGAGGTCTGGCCCGGCAATCAGCCAGATGTCGTCGGGCGTCGCCGGATCAAGCTGCAACAACAGCGCCACCCCGGAGCGGACCCGCAGCCAGCGCGCCAAACTGGTCGAGCCGGGAAACACCACATCGCGCAGGCTGTTGATCGGGCGGCCGATCCAGCCGTCCGACGTCCATGGCCGCAACATCTCCTGCCAGAACGTCCCGGTGTCCGGCGCGGGCAAAGGTGCTAACAGCGCAGGCCGAGTATCGCCATTTGACAGGGTGAAAGCGGGCGTCTTGACACTGGCGGCCGGGGCGGCTGTGGGCTTGGCCAGGGGCAAAACCGCATCGATCCGGGGCGAGACCGCAGCCTGCAAAATCTGCCGGGTCACATCGGTTGAACCCTTTGGCAGGATGCCGGCAAAATCCACCCCGACGATGTGCAGACGGACCGGGCTGCCCGCTGCGGTCAGCGGGCGGAACAACGACCCGAAGGCGGTCAGGGTTGCCGCATCATGCGCGGGGTCGGCGGCCTCGGACGGGATCACGATGCCGGTGCCGTCCAGCCGCGCGAGGCTGCGCGCGATATCATCCTGCCGCATCTTGGGCGAGGGCGGCACGGTAAGTGTGCTATCGCCCAAAATCACCAGCAAGTCGGTCTTGCGCGGCGTACAGGGCAGTTCGGGCGGATCGCCCGGCACGGTCATCTCGAAGGTCAGGGTGTTGATGCCGGGGTTCAGCCCGTTCGCGGCAAAGGTCATGCTGAGCGGCGGCAGAACCTCGCCGCCGCCGACGTCCAGCGGCAACAGGCGGGTGGTCTGGCCATTGACCTTGACCAGCAGCAAAGCGCCTTTGGCAAGGTCAGCCGAAAACCCGTAATGCAGGGTGAACGCAGCCTTTTGCGAGGCGAGCAGCAGCCAATCATCCGGCAGCACAAAGTTCACGTCCTGCCGGAAGTAATGGGTGTTGCCGATAATGGCGGGCGCACCAAGTTCGGCCAGCGTCGTGGTACGGCCCGGCGTCAGCGCGGCGGTGGCGGTGTCGCGGGCGGCAACCGGCAACAGGGCGGTCAGATCCGGCACGGCGGCGCCGGAATATTCCACTTGCAGCACGATCGCCCCACCGGCCCCGCGCTGAAAGCTGACCTTGGGCCGGGCTGCCGCGATCAGGGCAACCCGCGCTTTGGCCATCGGGCCGGACTGCACGGTGTAGAACGGCTGGACCCGGACCAAAGGGGCCGCGCCAAGCGCTGCGATCACCTGATTGGCGACCGCGCGGACCATGCCGCCGTCGGTTTTCGGATCGGCCCTGACCTCGACCGCGCCGTTGCCCGCAACCTGGCTCCGCAGGGCGGCCAGAAAGCCTTGGCTGGTCAGGGGCACGGTAGCCGGATCGACGGTCGCACCGCTTTGGCCCAGGTTCACCTCGGTCCAGACCCCGAACGACGCATCGGGGCCGCAAAAGATCCGGTGTTGCTGGATGACCGAGATGCGGATTTTGTTGTCACCCGCCACCAGCCCGCTGACCGGCACCCGCTTTTCGGCAAAGTCGGCGATATTGTCCAGCGCCACCGACCCGGTTTCGGTGCCATTGACCCAGACAGTCAGCTTGGAATGATCCGGCAGGACGTTGGCGCTGGACCGGAGTGCCAGGGCAAGCTCGTGGGCGGGTGTCACTCCCTCGGGCAGGGTCAGGATAAATTCGGCACCGGCAACCTCACCGCTGAGCCGGAAATGGCCGGGCGCAGGCATGCTGCCGCCGATCCGCACATCGGCAGGAACCGGCTGGAGCGCGGGGACCAGCGGCAGTTGCCAGCCTTCGACCGAGGCCGCATCAGCGGCCAAAAGTCCGGCATCGCGGGTCATCGGAACCGCGGGCGGAACCGGTGGCGCGTCGGGTGCCAACGGATCGCCCGCCTTGGCGACGATCTGGATCGCGGGAGGTTGGGCCTGCGGGTTGGCGGACGGGTTGGCCGGTTGGTTGGCTGGCGGGACTTTGGCCGCGGAGGTGGTAGGGGTCGCGGCGCTGACCTGAAGTTGTGGCTGTGGTTTCGGCTGTGGCACCGCGTGCGCCTTGTTCGGATCGGCGGCCACCGGCGCGACCTGAATCAAGGGCGCAACTATGGGCAATTGCGCTGAAGCTGGGGCTGGCGTTAAAGCTGCCGTCAGTGTTGCCGGTGCGGCTGTCGTTAAGGCTGCCGACTGAGCAAACCCCTGGCCTGCCAACCCGCCCAGAATCACCCCGGCGGCCAGAGCCCGGCCCAGAGCCCCGGCCAAACTGCGCAACCGATTGCGCGCCAAACTGCGGAAATCCATCATTGCGCAGCCATCCCGGCCAGGGCCAGGCTGGAGGCAAACTCCGGCACCGGAACGTCTTCAAATTCGGAAAAATCCGCGCCAAATGCGACCAGATGGGCGGGTTTCTTGCTTGGCGAGGTGATGCCGGCCAACTTTCTGCGCCGGGCGGGCTCGCGGAGGAAGTCGCCCAGCGTATCGGGCAGCGTCGACAGGCTCAACCAGAACACATAGATAATCCCGTCGATCAAACCCTTCTTGACCCGGGTGGCCTGCCGCAGCCTGAGCCAGTTCTCGCTCGACCCGAAGATCAGGAACGCCACGGTTTCCCGCACCGCCATCGGCTGGTCGGGCAGGAACAACACCCCAAGGATCGGGCCTTCGTCACTGTCCATGATCTTGCGCACCACCGCTTGAACCAGACGTTCCAGATGCGGCGCGTCGGCAAAATACGGGCGGAAATGCACGATGTCGCCGACCGCAATCATCCGAAGCCCCTTGACCCCGGCAGGCAG
>JAYTQA010000090.1:0-5003 GCA_043746955.1 bacterium
GCAGCCCCAAATATCTAAAACGAGCAGGGGAAGGCCCCTAGGTTGCCGACGATCGGGACTGCGGCCTTCCTGCCAGAAAGGGTTCAGATGACCGACAAGTTGTCACATAGTTACCCGGTGTTGCCGCTGCGCGACATCGTGGTGTTTCCGCATATGATCGTGCCCTTGTTTGTGGGCCGCGAAAAGTCGGTGCGGGCCTTGGAAGAGGTCATGGCCGATGACAAGCAGATTTTGCTGTCCAGCCAGATTGATCCTTCGGTCGATGATCCGAGTACGGATGGGATTTACCGGGTTGGTGTTCTGGCCAACGTGTTGCAATTGCTGAAACTTCCGGACGGCACCGTCAAGGTGCTGGTCGAAGGCAAGGGCCGGGTCAAGATCACCGAATTTGTCGCCAATCCGTCGTTCTTTGAGGCGCGGGCCGAGCGGCTGCACGAGGTGCCGGGCGATAAAGCCTCGTCTGACGCGATGCTGCGGTCGGTGACCGATGAGTTTGAGCGTTACGCCAAGATCAAGAAGAACATCCCCGAAGAGGCGTTGCAGGCGGTGGCCGACACCCATGATCCGGCACGGCTGGCCGATCTGGTCGCGGGGCATCTGGGGGCTGAGGTCGGCCTCAAGCAGGAACTGCTGGAGACTCTGGACGTAGCCGAACGGCTGGAAAAGATTTTTGGCCATATGCAGGGCGAAATGTCGGTCTTGCAGGTCGAGAAAAAGATCAAAACCCGGGTGAAAACCCAGATGGAGAAGACCCAGCGCGAATATTATCTGAATGAGCAGATGAAGGCTATTCAGAAGGAATTGGGCGACGGCGAGGACGGCCAGAACGAAGTGGCCGAACTGGAAGGCCGGATTGCCGCCACCAAATTCTCCAAAGAGGCGCGTGAAAAGGCCGAGGCGGAGCTGAAGAAACTGAAAAGCATGTCGCCGATGTCGGCCGAGGCGACGGTGGTCAGGAACTACCTCGACTGGCTGCTGTCGGTGCCGTGGGGCACCAAGTCTCGGGTGAAAAAGGATCTGATCGAGGCGCAGAAGGTGCTGGATCTGGACCATTACGGGTTGGACAAGGTCAAAGAGCGGATCGTGGAATATCTGGCGGTGCAGGCGCGGTCGGCCAAGTTGAAGGGGCCGATCCTGTGTCTGGTCGGCCCTCCGGGTGTCGGCAAGACCTCGCTCGGGCGGTCGGTGGCCAAGGCGACCGGGCGTGAGTTTATCCGCATCAGTCTGGGCGGCGTGCGCGACGAGTCCGAGATTCGGGGCCATCGGCGGACCTATATCGGGTCGATGCCCGGCAAGATCATCCAGGCGCTGAAGAAGGCGAAGACCACCAACCCGCTGATCTTGCTGGATGAAATTGACAAGATGGGCCAGGATTTCCGGGGCGATCCGGCCAGTGCCATGCTGGAGGTGTTGGATCCGGAGCAAAACTCGACCTTCACCGACCACTATCTTGAGGTCGAATACGATCTGTCCAACGTGATGTTCATCACCACGGCGAATTCGTACAACATGCCGAGCCCGCTGTTGGACCGGATGGAGATCATCCCGCTCGCGGGCTATACCGAGGACGAAAAGCTGGAGATCGGCAAGGGCCATTTGCTGCCCAAGCAGATCAAGGCGAACGGGTTGAAGAAGGCCGAATTCTCGGTGACCGACGAGGCGCTGACCCATGTGATCCGCTATTACACCCGGGAAGCCGGGGTGCGGAACTTGGAACGGGAGATTGCCAAGCTGGGCCGCAAGGCGATCACCGACATTCTGAAAGGCAAGACCAAGTCGGTCGCGGTCGATGAGGCGAAGGTGGAGGAATATCTGGGGGTGCGCCGCTTCCGTCATGGTTTGGCGGAGAAGGAAGATCAGGTCGGCGTGGTGACCGGCCTGGCCTGGACCTCGGTGGGTGGCGAGATCCTGCAGATCGAAGCTTTGCGCCTGCCGGGCAAGGGCCGGATGAAGACCACCGGCAAGCTCGGCGATGTGATGAAGGAAAGCATCGAAGCGGCGGCGTCTTATGTCCGGTCGGTCAGCCCCGAACTTGGGGTGAAACCGCCGCGGTTTGAGACGATGGACATCCACGTCCATGTGCCCGAAGGGGCGACGCCGAAGGATGGGCCCAGTGCGGGTCTGGCGATGGTGACCTCGATTGTCTCGGTGATCACCGGGATTCCGGTCCGCAAGGATGTGGCGATGACCGGCGAAGTGACCTTGCGCGGCAACGCTTTGCCGATTGGTGGGCTCAAAGAAAAGCTGCTGGCGGCGCTGCGGGCGGGCATGACGACCGTGCTGATCCCGGAAGAAAACGCCAAGGATCTGGTGGATATTCCGGAGAATGTGAAAAAGGGCATGACGATCATCCCGGTTTCCCATGTGCGCGAAGTGCTGAAGATTGCCTTGGTGCGCGATCCGGTGCCGGTGGAATGGGACGAGGAGGCGGAAGAAGCCTTGGCAGCGGCCCGCCAGGCCCGGCGCGACGAGGTGGCGAGCCCCACGGCACACTGAGACTTCCAAAAGGCGCTCCGGTTGGGGCGCCTTTTGCTTGACCCAAACCCCATGCCGCGATGGCGATACTTGGGGATATTGTATTGTTTGCAAATGCCGATTTAGCGGCTAGGTTCGGTGCGGACACCCGCAACCAACCCGGAGCCTATGATGGCGACCACACCAACCCCGCCCGAAACGACCGCTTCCGAATCGAATGCGCCCGCATCGACTGCGCCCAAAACCGCAGCGGCCAGACAGCTCAAAGCCGCGGCACGTGCGGCGGCTAAAACTGGCTCGGCTAAAACTGGCCCCGCCAAAACCCGGCCCGCCAAAACCGGTGCCAAGACGCCCGGTGCGCGGGCGGCGGCCAAACCGGCGCGCAAAGCCGCTGCCGCCAAGGCCGCGACTGCGGTCGACGGGGCTGCACCGGGCGCGGCCCAGACGGATTTGTCGCTGCGGCTGAAAGCCTTGGTCGATGGGATCACCGAAACCTCTGGCGTCAAGAAAAAGGACGTGAAAACCGTGGTCGAGGCGGCTTTGGCCCAGATTGGTGCGGCTTTGGCGCGGGGCGCTACGGTCAACCTGCCGGGCCTTGGCCATCTGCGGGTCGCGCGCAAAGCGACGCCGGACAGCCCCTCGATGACGCTGAAACTGCGGCAGGGCGAGGCGGGCAAGGCCAAGGGTAAAGCCGCGCCAGCCGATGAAAAACAGCCTCTTGCAGAGGATTCTGATCAAGGCTAAGACGCCGCGACCGGAGCAAAAATTCGGGCGATTAGCTCAGCGGTAGAGCGCTTCGTTCACATCGAAGATGTCAGCGGTTCAAATCCGTTATCGCCCACCATTGTTATCAAGGACTTAGGGGCGCACAGCGCAGTGCGCCCCGGTTCATTGTGACCCCAAAGGCGCGCCCCAAACCGGGCGCGCCTTTGCTTTTGGCGACATCGGGGCTTGTAGCCTTGGCTCTGCTTGGCTAGATGCACGACGGGGGCGATTAGCTCAGTTGGTAGAGCGTCTCGTTTACACCGAGAATGTCGGCGGTTCGAGCCCGTCATCGCCCACCAGTCCCCACGCAACCTTGCGCGAACAGGCGCTGTGCGATTTCGCGGCCTTGGGCTTGGGCGATATTGCGCTATATTGCGGGAAATCCCGAGGAGACCCAAGATGAGCTGGAATCCGGCGCTCGACCATGTGATCCCCTTGGGCGATGCGGTCGATGCGATTGAAGCCGTGATCATCCCGCGCGCCCGCGATCTGGGCGGGTTCGAGGTGCGCCGGGCATTGCCAAGCGCGCAACGGCAGATGGTCGGGCCGTTCATTTTCTTTGACCAGATGGGCCCGGCCGAGTTTCTGACCGGGCAGGGCGTCGACGTGCGCCCGCATCCGCATATTGGGCTGGCCACGGTGACCTACCTTATGCGCGGGCGGATCCATCACCGCGACAGTCTGGGCACCGATGCGTGGATTGCGCCGGGCGCGGTCAATCTGATGGTGGCCGGGCAGGGGATCACCCATTCGGAACGGATGGACGGACCGGCGCGGCAGGCGCCCCAAAGCCTGTTCGGCTTGCAGACCTGGCTGGCCTTGCCGCTTGACCGCGAGGATGACCCGGCGGCTTTTGTGCACGCCCCTGCCGAAGATTTGCCGGTGCTGGAGGCTGAGGGCAAAGTGGTGCGGCTGATTTTGGGTGAGGCTTGGGGCGTCAAAGCCGCGGTCGCAACTCCGTCAGAGGCGATCTATGCCGATGTGACGCTGCAGGCCGGGGCCGTGCTGCCGTTGCCGGACAACCACGAGGACCGCGGGATTTACGTGCTGACCGGTGAGGTCGCGGTCGGTGGTGTGACCCATCCGGCCGGGCAGATGCTGGTGTTTCGGCCCGGTGACCGGCTGGGCATCAAGGCCGGGCGGCAGGGCGCGCGGGTGATGCTGCTGGGCGGTGCCACGATGGAGGGGCCGCGCCACATCTGGTGGAATTTCGTGGCCTCCTCCCAAGAACGGATCGAGGCTGCCAAAGAAGCGTGGCGCGCCGGCGACTGGCAGCACGGCCGGTTCCAACTGCCGCCGGGCGATGCCGGCGAGTTCATTCCGGCACCGGAGCGTTAGCGGATGGTTCTGGCGGCTTTGTTGGAAAATCGCCGGCCAGCGCTTGACGCCGCCGCCCCGCTTCCGTAAACCCCCACAACGTTCGGGCGGGCCCGGATGGCTATGCGGTGGTAGCTCAGTTGGTTAGAGTACCGGCCTGTCACGCCGGGGGTCGCGGGTTCGAGCCCCGTCCACCGCGCCAGCCCATCCATCAAGCCCGCCCCGGACGTAAAGCGTCTCAGCCGATGATACGCTGGTGACCCATGCGCGGTGGTAGCTCAGTTGGTTAGAGTACCGGCCTGTCACGCCGGGGGTCGCGGGTTCGAGCCCCGTCCACCGCGCCAGTCACATTTTGCGAACGCCTCCGGCTGCCCCAACTTGAAATCCACTTCGGCTGCCCCGGCTTGAATGTGCCTCCGGTTGCCACAGCTTGAATGCGCCTCCGA
>JAYTQA010000091.1:0-4990 GCA_043746955.1 bacterium
CTGGCCCGACTGGACTGGCCCGACTGGACTGGCCCGACTGGACTGGCCCGACTGGACTGGCCCGACTGGACTGGCCCGACTGGACTGGCCCGGGATTCCGCGCCCGATTTTCCGCAATCCGCTGACCCTGTTTCCCGCATCGAGGTGTGTCGTGCTGCGATTTCTGGTCATCCGCCTGCTGCAAGCCATCCCGGTGCTGATCGTGATGAGCATCATCACCTTCATCATCATTCAGGCCCCGCCCGGCGATTACGGCGACTTCATCCGCACCAATATGATCACCCAAGGCCATGCCACGATGGAGGCCGCCAATGCGGCGGCAGACGCTTACCGGCTGGCGCATGGGCTGAACGACCCGATGCCGCTGCAATACCTGCGCTGGATTTGGGGCATCGTGACCCGCCTCGATTTTGGCGAAAGCTATCTGTACAACAAGCCGGTGGCGGATGTGATTGCGCAGCGCCTGCCCAAGACCATCGCGATTGCCCTGACCTGCCACATCCTCGCATCGGTGCTTGGCATCAGCTTTGGCATTCTCGCGGCGGTGCGGCAATACACCTGGATCGACGTGGTGCTGTCGTTCGTGGCGTTCCTGGGCATGACCATCCCGCGCTTTCTGTTCGCCCTCGTGATCCTGTATATCCTCGCCTACAAACTGAACGTGCAGGAGATCGGCTCGTTCTTCTCCACCAGGTTCGGCGGGCAGGATTGGTGGACCGGTTGGTTCCAGTTCAACTGGGCCAAGCTCGGCAACCTGATCCAGCATGTCTGGCCGGTCGTGGCAGTGGCCACTGTAGGCGGGCTTGCCTATAACATGCGCGTCATGCGGGCCAACCTCTTGGACACGCTGAACGCCCAATATGTCGAAACCGGCCGGGCCAAAGGGCTGTCAGAGGCCAAGGTGATCCTGTACCACGCGGTTCCCAATGCCCTGCACCCGTTGATCGCCTACCAAGGTGTGGTGCTGCCCTATATGCTGACCGGCGAGATTGAAGTGGCGATTGTCTTTGGCCTGGCCACCATCGGCCCGGCCATCGTCGGCTCGATGGCGATCGGTGATGTGTTCGTGACGGCTTCGCTGCTGTTGGTACTCGGGGCCACGCTGATCGTCGGCAATATCATCGCGGACGTGCTGCTGGCCCTGTTGGACCCGCGCATCCGAGTGGGGAATGACGCATGACCACCGCGCATGAAGGCGAGGCGCAAGACGCCCGCATCTCGACCGTGTCGACCCAGAACCAAAGCTACAAGGCTCTGGTCTGGCGGCGGTTCAAACGGTCGATCCCCGGCATGTTCGGGTTGACGATGGTCTGCATGCTGCTGGTGACCGCGATCTTTGCCGAGTTCATCGCACCGATGGACCCGAACGCACCCACGGCTTCTTTCGCGCCGCCCGATCATCTGTCGTTCTTCACCAAGGAGGGCTTCACCCCGTTCCCGGTGGCCTATTCCGTCATAGAAGGCACGGCACTGGACCCGGTGACCTTTCAACCCCTGACCGGCCCCGATCTGGACCACCCGCGCCATCTGACCCTGTTGCCCAAGGGCGCGCCCTACCACCTGTTCGGCCTGATCCCGCTGGAGCGGCATCTGTTTGGCGTGGTCGATGGCTCGCCGTTCCATCTCCTAGGCACCGACAAGCTGGGCCGCGATATCCTGTCGCGCGGGATTTATGGCAGCCGGTTGAGCCTGATGATTTCCCTGGTGTCGATCACGATGATCACCATCATCGGCACCCTTCTGGGCATCACCTCAGGCTATATCGGCGGGCGATTTGACATGTGGTTTCAACGCTTTGTCGAGATCATCCTCGCCTTCCCGCAACTGCCTTTGTACCTGACACTCGCCACCCTGATCCCGCCGACGGCACCCTCCAGCCTGTTCCTTTCGTTTGTGATCCTGGTGATCGTGGGCCTTGGCTGGGCGCAGTTGTCCCGCGAAGTCCGCTCGAAAACCATGTCGATGGCGCGGGTGGATTATGTCCGCGCCGCCGTGGCGGTGGGGGCGTCGGACGGGCGGATCATCACCCGGCATATCCTGCCCAATGTGCTGTCCCACGTGATCGTATCGGTGACCCTTGGCATCCCCGCGATCATCCTTCTCGAAAGCTTCCTGGGCTTCTTGGGTTTTGCCGTCAAACCGCCGCTGATTTCCTGGGGCCTGATGTTGCAGGACGCGCAGACCTTTTCGACCCTTGGCTCTTACCCGTGGATCCTGTCGCCGGTGGGGTTCGTCCTGCTCGCCGTGTTCAGTTTCAACGCGCTTGGCGATGGCCTGCGCGACGCCGTTGACCCGTATTGAGGTGCCATCATGGATGATGTGGTGATTGACGCCCGCAACGTGGGTGTGACCTTCAAAGTGCTGGGCGGCGAGATTGAGGCGGTCCGTGACGTGTCCTTCACTCTGCACAAGGGCCAGACGATTGCCCTGGTTGGCGAAAGCGGTTCGGGCAAGTCGGTGACCGCCCGCGCCATCATGCGGCTGTTGTCCAAACGAGCGCGGGTCGCGGACAACACTGAAATCATCTACGACGGCAAGAACATGGCCCGCCTGCCGCAAAGTCAGATGCGGTTTTTGCGTGGCAACCGGCTGTCGATGATCTTTCAGGAGCCGATGTCCTCGCTGAACCCGGTTTACAAGATCGGCACGCAACTGGCCGAGGTTTTGCGGATCCACACCAAGATCAGCCGGTCGGCCGCGTGGCAGAAGGCGATTGATCTTCTGGCAGAGGTGCAAATTCCCGACCCGGAGGCCCGGATCAACCAATATCCCCACCAGCTTTCGGGGGGCCAGCGCCAGCGCGTGATGATTGCGATGGCTTTGGCCAACAAGCCCGATGTGTTGATCGCCGATGAACCCACCACCGCTTTGGACGTGACGGTGCAGGCGGAAATCCTTGGCCTGATCAAGGCGCTGAAAGACAAGACTGGCATGGCGGTGATCTTGATCACCCACGATCTGACCGTGGTGCGTCAGTTCGCCGATCATGTTTACGTCATGCAACACGGGCTGGTGCGCGAAGAGGGTCCGACCGAGCAGATTTTCACCAACCCCCAGCACCCCTACACCAAGCGCCTGCTGGGTGCCGAACCGAAAGGCCAGGCCAACCCGCTGGAGGTTGGTACGGAAACGGTCCTTTCGGGCCGCGATGTCCGTGTGACTTACACGTTGCGCAAGGGCGGTGCGTTTCGGGGCACCTATACCAAACTTCAGGCGGTGGACGGGCTGTCGCTGGACCTCAAGCGTGGCGAGACGCTTGGGCTGGTCGGTGAAAGCGGCTCTGGCAAGACCACCTTTGGGCAAGCGCTTTTGCGGCTGAACACGCTCAACGGCGGGCAGGTGACCTTCCTTGGCCAGCGGATTGAAAGCTTTAACCGCGGCCAGATGAAGCCATTGCGCAGCCGGATGCAGATCGTGTTTCAGGATCCGTTTGCCAGCCTCAACCCCCGCATGTCGGTGCGCCAGATCATCGAAGAGGGGTTGATCGTCAATCGGTTAGGCAGCGGCGCCAAAGACCGGGTGGCGCGGGTTGAAAAAGCCCTGCGCGATGCCGGGATGCCAGACACTATCCTGAACCGTTTCCCGCACGAATTCTCTGGTGGCCAGCGCCAGCGCCTCGCCATCGCCCGTGCCATCGCGATGGAGCCGGAGTTCATTCTGCTGGACGAACCAACCTCGGCGCTCGACCTGTCGGTGCAGGCCCAGATCATCGAACTGCTGCGCCAGTTGCAGCGGGATCGCGGCCTGTCCTACCTGTTCATCAGCCACGACCTCAAGGTGGTGCGCGCTTTGTGCCACCGGGTGATCGTGATGCAAAACGGCAAGATCGTCGAACAAGGCCCGGTCCAGGACGTGCTGGAACGCCCGGGCACTGCCTATACCAAACGCCTCGTCCGCGCGGCGTTTGAGATTGCCACCTGACCCGGGCCAAATGCCCGACCCCTGACCGCCGCCCAACCTGCGCGCAATTCGCGCCCGCCCCGACACTTTATCCGAGGAAGTCCCATGCCCAAACCCGTCGTCACGTTCATCGGTGCAGGCTCCAGCGTTTTCACCAAGAACATTGCCGGAGATATCCTGAGCCGCCCCGCTTTGGCCGCCGCTGAAATCCGCCTGATGGACATCAACCCCGAACGGCTGGCGGAGTCAGAGATCATCGTCGGCAAAATGGCCGCCACATTGGGTGGCAAGGCCCGCGTCAAGACCTACACCAACCAGCGCGCCGCTTTGGCTGGCACCGACTTTGTGGTCTGTTGCTTTCAGGTCGGCGGTTATGACCCCTGCACGATCACCGACTTTGAGGTGCCGAAGAAATTCGGCCTGCGCCAGACGATTGCCGATACTTTGGGGATTGGCGGCATCATGCGCGGCATCCGCACGGTTCCGGCCCTTTGGAGCATCTGCGAGGATATGCTGGCCGTAGCCCCCAACGCGATCATGATGCAATACGTCAACCCGATGGCGATCAACACCTGGGCTATTGCCGCGAAATATCCCACGATCCGCCAAGTTGGCCTGTGCCATTCGGTCCAGGGCACTGCTTACGAACTGGCCCGCGATCTGGACATTCCGGTCGAGGAAATCCGCTACCGTGCCGGCGGCATCAACCATATGGCATTCTATCTGTCGTTCGAACACCGTCAGGCCGATGGATCGTACCAAGACCTCTATCCTGCGCTGAAGCAGGGCTACCGCGAAGGCCGCTTCCCGAAACCCTCGCACTGGAACCCGCGTTGCCCCAACAAGGTGCGCTATGAAATGCTGACCCGTCTGGGCTATTTCGTGACGGAATCCTCCGAGCATTTCGCCGAATACACCCCGTGGTTCATCAAGCGCGACCGGCCCGAGCTGATCTCGCAGTTCAATGTTCCCTTGGACGAATACCCGCGGCGCTGCGTCGCGCAGATCGCCGACTGGGACGCGGAGCGCGCCCGCTTGGAGGGCGGTGGCGCGTTCGACGTGCAGCCGAGCTTCGAATACGCGGCGACGA
>JAYTQA010000092.1:0-4981 GCA_043746955.1 bacterium
CTCGATGTCCGGGAAGAAGCCCATGTCGAGCATCCGGTCGGCCTCGTCGACCACCATGATCTGGACACCGGTCAGCAAAAGTTTGCCACGCTCAAAGTGGTCTAAAAGCCGGCCCGGCGTCGCAATCAGCACGTCAACCCCCCGGTCGATCAGCTTGTCCTGATCGCCAAAGGAAACGCCGCCGATCAGCAAAGCCTTGGTCAGCTTGGTGTATTTGGCGTATTTATCAAAGCTTTCGGCAACTTGGGCGGCCAGTTCCCGGGTCGGGGCCAAAACCAAGGACCGCGGCATCCGGGCCCGGGCGCGGCCTTGACCCAACAGCGTGATCATCGGCAGTGTGAAGCCCGCCGTCTTGCCGGTGCCGGTTTGGGCGATGCCCAGCACATCCTGACCGCGCAGGGCGGGCGGGATCGCCTGCACCTGGATCGGGGTCGGGGTTTCATAACCGGATTCGACCACGGCTTGCAGCACGCGTGGGTCCAGTTCCAGATCAGAGAATTTTATCATCAGCGTCCTGAATGGGCGGGATCGGCCCGCCAAAGGTCAAGGGACGCGATCATTGGGCGCCCCGGCGTCTGGGCAAGATCGCCCGACGCCTCGCGATTAACGGAATTTGCCCGGAGGGTCAAGTTCGGATGGTTTGGCGGCCTTGGGGGATCATCCGCAAACCAAACAATGCCAGACCGTCAAATTCAATGGCCCGACCCCAATGCCAAGGTCAGTTTCGGATTTTCAGGTCATCTCAAACGACCCGGCAGTCTTGTCGCGCATCTGAGAAAAACGGCGAAACAAGGTACACGGGTCGTGGTTCATCCGGGTCAACAGGTGCTGGGCCAGGCGCCCGGCACCGGGGGCCTGCAACGCCTCGAGCCAGAGCGGTCCCAACAGATCCGCTTCAAGGTCACCCGATGCCAGATTGAAATGCGGCATGTCCAGCGGCAACTGGCCGACGGGTTTTTTAAGCCGCACGTCGGGCTGGTCGGCCATCCGGCCCGAATAGGCCCGTTCGCTTTCGTACAGCTTCATCAGCGAAAAGAACACGTTCAGTGACTGACCGATCCGGCGATCGGCTTCGGTGACGCCGTGGGTGGCAAAGGTGATGACCGACGAGATCAGCCACCGCCCGTTCAGTTGCGCCAGCAGCACCTCGTCTTCTTCCTGCCACAGGCGGAGGAACAGCGGCACGGCTTGGGCCGGATACTCCCGCTTGCGCAGGTTCATGATCAACAGCGCATTGAGCAGGCACAGAAAGTTTTTCCCGGCAAACTCGGTGTTCATATCATCGATGCGTTTGCTGAAGTCCGTGTGACCCTTTGGCAGGTCAGAGGTTTCCGGCGCTACGATGACCTCGCGCAGGGTGGCGAGGTCAAAGTTTGCCGGCGGCAATTCTTCCTCGAACCGGAACTTGAACGGTGCGCGCCGCCGTTGCCACTGGGGGATCAGGGCCTGCAAGCCACCGGGAAAGGATGCATCGGTCGTGTCTGGCTCCGCTTGAGCGTCTTGCACGTCCGCATCCCTCGAATCACCGATATCTTCCATATTCACACCATCATTTCCTTGGTCGCCGTCAGCTTCAGCTCGGGATAATCCCGTTCCACCCGGTCGATGTCCCATTTCAGCCGGGTCAGGAACACCGTCGCCCCGTCGCTGTCGGTGGCGATATGGCCTTTGTTGACGTTGATCAGCTTTTCCATCTCGGCCTTGGGCCCCGAAATCCAGCGGGCGGAATTGTAGGCCGAGGGTTCAAAGCGGACGGGGAGGGAGTATTCCTCGGCGATCCGGGAGGCTAAGACTTCGAACTGCAACTGGCCCACGACACCGACGATATAGCCCGATCCGATCATCGGTTTGAACACTTTGGCGGCACCTTCCTCGGCGAACTGCATCAGGGCTTTTTCCAGGTGCTTGGCCTTCATCGGGTCCAGCGCACGCACGCCTTGCAGCAGTTCCGGCGCGAAAGACGGGATGCCGGTGAAGCGCAAGGTTTCGCCCTCGGTCAAAGCGTCGCCGATGCGCAGCTGGCCGTGGTTCGGGATGCCGATGATGTCACCGGCCCAGGCCTCCTCGGTCAGTTCGCGGTCAGCCGCCAGAAACATCACCGGATTGGCCACCGCCATCGGCTTTTTGGTCCGCACCTGCAACAGTTTCATGCCACGGATGAAGTGACCGGAGGCGAGGCGGACAAATGCCACCCGGTCGCGGTGCTTGGGGTCCATATTGGCCTGAACCTTGAACACAAAGCCGGTGACCGTGGGTTCAGACGGGTCGATCTGGCGTTCGGCGGCCTTTTGCGGTTGCGGCTCGGGTCCATATTCGCCCATGCCGTCCATCAGTTCCTTCACACCGAACGAGTTAATCGCGGAACCGAACCAGATCGGCGTCATCGCACCGTTCAGGAACGCCTCCCGGTTGAACGCGGGCAGCAATTCGCGGGCCATTTCAATCTCTTCGCGGAACTTTCTCAGCAATTCGGCGGGGACATGAAGGGCGAGCTTGGGGTCGTTCATCCCAGAGATTTGCAGGCTCTCCGCGACCTTGTTGCGGTCGGCACGGTCCATGATTTCGAGGCGGTCGTGGAGAAGATCATAGGCGCCGATAAAATCGCGGCCAACCCCGATCGGCCACGAGGCGGGTGTTACGTCAATCGCGAGGTTTTCCTGAATCTCGTCGATGATCTCGAACACATCGCGGCTTTCGCGGTCCATCTTGTTGCAAAAGGTCAGGATCGGCAGGTCGCGCAGGCGGCAGACCTCGAACAGCTTGCGGGTCTGGGATTCCACACCCTTGGCCCCGTCAATCACCATGATGGCGGCGTCGACGGCGGTCAGGGTGCGGTAGGTATCTTCGGAGAAATCGCTGTGGCCGGGGGTGTCGACCAGGTTGAAGCGCCACTGACGATAGTCGTAGGACATGGCGGAGGCCGAGACGGAAATCCCGCGCTCCTGCTCCAGTTTCATGAAGTCCGACCTTGTGCGCCGGGCTTCGCCCTTGGCGCGGACCTGGCCCGCCATCTGGATCGCCCCGCCGAACAGCAGGAACTTCTCGGTGAGCGTGGTCTTGCCGGCGTCGGGGTGCGAGATGATCGCAAAGGTCCGACGCCGCCGAATTTCAGGTGGGACGATTTCTGAAGGGAGGAGGCGGTGATTTTCGGGCATGGGTGGGCTGTAAAGGAAAAGGTCCGGGAGGTCCATTGGCGGCACTTGGGGCAGGCGGCCGGGAGGTTTCACACCTCCCGGACCCTCCGTGGAGTATTTCTGACCAGATGAAGGGGAAAGAGAGGCTTAGTTGCCGCGCCAGACCCAGCCGCCGCCGAGCACTCGGGTGGAGTCAGGGGCGTAAAAGACGCAAGCTTGGCCGGCCGCGACGCCATCCTCGGGGTCGAGGAGTTCAACCTCGGCTGTGGTGGGCGACAGCGGACGGACCACGGCGGCGCGGGGCGGCCTGGTCGAGCGGACCTTGACCTCGATCTGGTGGTCTTGACCGTCAAAGGGGGTGTCGCCCAGCCAGTTGATCTCGCGCACCGGGATGATCCGGGTGGCAAGGGCTGCTTTGGGGCCGACGATCACCCGGCGTGTCGCGGGGTCGAGACGCAGGACGTAGATCGGATCCTCCAAGCCACCGATGCCCAGACCTTTGCGCTGGCCTACGGTGTAATGGATGATGCCGTGGTGTTGGCCCAACACGCGGCCCGCAAGGTCCACGATGTCACCCGGATCAGCCGCACCAGGGCGCAGTTTCTCGATCACGGCGGCGTAGTTGCCGTTGGGCACAAAGCAGATGTCCTGACTGTCGGGCTTATCGGCCACCGGCAGCCCGTATTTGGCCGCCAGCGCACGGGTTTCGGCCTTGGAGCCGAGGTGGCCCAAGGGGAAGCGCAGGTATTCCAGTTGCTCGGGAGTGGTCGAGAACAAGAAATAGCTCTGGTCGCGGTTGGCGTCGGCCGCACGGTGCAGTTCGGGGCCACGACCCAGTTTGCGCTGAATGTAATGCCCCGTGGCCATGCAATCGGCATTCAGATCGCGGGCGGTCGCCAAGAGATCCTTGAATTTGACCCGTTCATTGCAGCGGATGCAGGGGACCGGAGTGGCGCCAGCAAGGTAGGCGTCGGCAAAGTCTTCCATCACCGCAGCGCGGAAGGTGTTTTCATAGTCGAGCACGTAATGCGGAAAACCCATCGTCTCGGCCACCCGGCGCGCATCGTGAATATCACGGCCCGCGCAACAGGCGCCCTTTTTTGCCAAGGCGGCACCGTGGTCATAAAGCTGCAAGGTGACGCCGACCACATCGTAGCCTTCGTCCTTCAGCATGGCCGCCACCACCGACGAATCAACCCCGCCCGACATCGCCACGACAACGCGGGTGTCAGCCGGGGCTTTGGGCAAGCCCAGCGAATTCAGAGGATAGTCCAGCATGATTGCGGCCAAGTTGTGGATTTAGGACCGCAATATAGGAAAATGCCCCACACTCTCAACCCCTGACTTCATCCTTGCTTAAGGACGCTGGGCCAAGTTGGCCAAGTTGGACGAGGATAAACCGATGTATCTGAAGAAAGTCGATGGCCCGCGCCAGATCACCCTGCCGGATGGAAGCATCCTCAGCCGGGCTGATCTGCCGCCCGCTGATACCCGCCGCTGGGTTGCCAGCCGCAAGGCCGTGGTGGTCAAAGCGGTACAATACGGGCTGATGGCACAGGCCGAAGCGCTCGAACGCTATGCCTTGTCCGAGGAAGAGTTCGGCCTGTGGCGTACTGCGGTGGAGAAACACGGGGAAAAAGCGCTCCGCGTGACAACAATTCAAAAATATCGACAACTTTAGGTTGTTTTCTACTTTCGTTCTGGCAGAGTAACGCTTGATTAACCATTGCCCGCCAAAGTCGTTAACAGACAATCGCGACGGAGCTTTGAACATATGCGAATCCTGCTGGTGGAAGACGACCCGACGACCTCGCGCAGCATCGAATTGATGCTGACCCATGCCAATC
>JAYTQA010000093.1:0-1852 GCA_043746955.1 bacterium
TCACCGACGCGGTTCATGCGTTCGAGACGATGAAGATCCGGATCCTGAACGGTGGCCATGCGATCATCGCCTATCCGGGTGGCCTCAAGGGCATTGAACATGTCCACGAGGCTATGGCCGACCCGACGATCCGCGGCTTTCTCGACGCCGTGGAAAGCCGCGAGATTCTGCCGATCATCCCGCCGGTGCCGGGAATGAACCTGGCAGATTACAAAAGCCTGATCATCGCCCGGTTTTCCAACCCCGAAGTGATGGATCAGGTCCGCCGCCTGTGTCTGGACGGGTCAAACCGCCAGCCGAAGTTCATCGTCGCTTCGATCCGCGATGTGCTCAAGGCGGGCGGTCGCGCCGAGGGGTTGACCTTGCTGTCGGCGATGTGGTGCCGGTATTGTTTCGGGACCACCGAGGCCGGTGCGGTGATTGAACCCAACGACCCGAACTGGGCCGGGCTGCAGGCGACCGCCAAAGCCGCCAAATCCGTTCCGGTCGCATGGCTGCGGATGGCGGCGATTTATGGCGATCTGGCCGGCAATGCCGGGTTTGCCGCGACCTTCACCGAGGCGTTGAATTTCGTCTGGACCCATGGAGTCGAGGCCGCAATGCAGCGCTATATCGGCAAAACCTGAGTGGGTTGCAAGCGCCGGGCGGGTTTCACACCCTCCCGGACCCACCTGTGGAGTATTTGTGCCCAGATGAAGCGGTTAGGGCAGGCTGATCTTGCCGCCGCCGACCGCTGCCGGAACCCCGGTGGTGGCGGGGCACGAGGTTGGCAGGCCGCGTTTGACCCGAGCGGCGAGGTAGGCGAAGGCCTGCGCCTCCAGCATATCGCCGTTGAGGCCGCGGACCTCGACCGGGGCGACATTGGGCAGACGTTGGCGCAAGGCCTGCATCAGGGCGGCGTTATGGCGGCCGCCACCCGCGACGAGAAGTTGGGAGATGGGCTGGGGGAAATGCTCCGCGCCTTTTGCCACAGCGGCGGCGGCGCATTGGGTCAGGGTGGCTGCGGCGTCCGGGTCGCTCAGATGGGCTACGGCGGCGAGAAGGTCGAAAGCGTTGCGGTCAAGCGATTTGGGCGGGATGCGGTAGAAATAGCGGTGGTTGAGAAAGCCGTTGATCACCGCCTGATCCGGGGTGCCGGTCAGGGCCAGCGCGCCGCCGTCATCCTGCGTGCGGCCCTGCCGGGCCAGCATCAGATCGTTGAGCGGGGCATTGGCGGGGCCGGTGTCGAAGGCGAGCAGGGCTCCCGGAGTTTCGGGAGCGCCATGGCGCGGGTCAACCCAAGTGACATTGCCGACGCCGCCGAGGTTGAGGATGGCCATGGGCTCGGTGGCGCCGATCATCCTTGCCAGCGCATGGTGAAAGAACGGCACCAAGGGCGCGCCCTGCCCGCCCATCGCCACATCCGCGCTGCGGAAATCCCAGACCACCGGCAGGCCCAAAGCTTCGGCCAGGAGCGCCCCGTTGCCGGTCTGATGGGTGCCGCGCCCGCCCGGATCATGGGCCAGGGTCTGGCCGTGAAATCCCACCAAAGCCACGTCGGAGAACCGTGAGATCAGTTCGAGATGGACTTCTTCCACCACCTCGGCCGCCTCGGACACGCCGGGATCGCCGGGCCAGCACCCGAAGGCGGCGCGGATCGTGGCGCGTTCGGCCTCGGTATAGGGGCGGTAGGCGCTCGGGCCAAACTCCAGCACCTTGACCCCATCGGTCAGCACCATTGCGGCATCGACCCCGTCGAGCGAGGTGCCCGACATGGTGCCCAACACCCACAGCGCTTCCAGCTTCCCCTGCACGCCCACCCCCGCTATAGACCGGCTACCCTAAAGCCCGCACTCGTTAAAGCCCGCACTCC
>JAYTQA010000094.1:0-13155 GCA_043746955.1 bacterium
GCGCAGGTTCAGGCCGCTCTCAGACAACTCCACCACGACGGCGTCACGCGCTGTGTAGGCCAAATCTAGGGCTTGCTGTGCGTCCCGTATGCGTTGCTCTACGTCCGCTACTTGCTGCGAGAGGGTCACCGCCATGCCGCTTCCATATTGGGTGTCCCTGCGATCAGTACCCAACGGCCGTGGATAGCGCGCGGTGAAAGTGGCCAAAGCGCCCATCGCATGGGGTGCCACCATCAGGGCCAGCACGGCTTGACCGGGTTTGACATAAGGCGCGATGGCTTTTGGCTTTGACCGACACCGGGTTCAGGTCAATATCCAGATGGGACAGGGCGGCTATGGCCGCTTCGATATGGGCGGGTGGCATCATGGCCTCATCAGATGGTCGAGTTCGCCATTGTCGGGCAGGGTGCGGGTGATCGCGCGGCCTTGGCGCAAAACGATCCGGTCGGATTGCGGGCGGGCGAAAAGTTCGGTCCAGTGGCGGGCCGTGCAGATCACCAGATCAGCGGGGGCACCGGGTTTCAGGCTGGGGGCTGGAAAACCGGACGTTGCTGCGGGGTTGGTGCAGGCATGGGTCCAGTCGGGGGTGGCATGGTCGAGCTGGCCGATCCGGGTCCCCCTCGTTCACCGACAGCGACAGCTCTTGCAACGCGGCCACCGTGCCGTTGAACGTCTTGTCCACCTCCTGCAATTGCAGGATGCGCGGGCGTTGGCCCAAGGCCAGGATCGGGCGGGGACTTTGGGTCATCAGGGGGCATTGAGCGGTCAATCGGGGGCGCAGACCTCCGCGCCCGCCAGGTTTTTGGGTCGACGGCGCATCACGTCTTCAGGTCGATTCCGACTTTCTGGTTCACAAACGCCCGCGTGTAGGATTTCTTGATGTGATACCGTTGGGGATCACCCCGGCCTTGACCATCTTGGCGTAAAAATCGGTCATCTTAACAGCGGTCATAGCGCCAACCCCCAGGGTGAGGCTGTCGCCCGAATCGACGATGCCGTTTTGCTTCAACTTGGCGATGGCAAAGCCAATCGCATCATCGGTCATGTCAGGATTGTCTTTCTTGATCATAGCGTTGGCGGCTTTGTTGTCGCCGTACATATAGGTGTACCAGCCTTTGATCGAGCCATCGACAAAGCACTTCACCACCGCGGGCTTCTGGTCCACCGTGGCTTTCCGCGCCTGAATCGTGGTGGAATAGCCGGTGTAGCCGTTGTCGGCCAACTGCCAGATATCCGGCTTCATTCCGGCCTCCTGTTCAACCGAGAAGGGTTCGGAACTCAGGTAGCCCTGCATTCCCGACTTTTCATCCGCTACGAACCGGGCAGAGTTGAACGTGTAGACGGCACGCTGTTCGGCGGTAAAACCCTGACCCCTGCCTCGATCCGCCAGCCCGTCGCCCGCTATGGCCATGGGGTCGAGGTGCCGGACGGCGCGCGCTGGATCGTGACCTCTGGCCAGTTGGGGATCACGGTGGCGGATCTGGTGTCAGAAGGGGCCGAAGCGCAGGCCGCCTTATGTTTTGCCAACTGCGCCGCGATTTTGGCGGAGGGCGGGATGGGGCCGCAGGATGTGGTGCGGATCAATGGGTTCGTGACCGACCGGGCCATATGGCGGGGTATATGGCGGCGCGGGACGCTTGGTTGGCGGAGGTTTCGCGGCTGCCTGCGTCCAAGCTGGTGATCGTAGCGGGGTTTACCCGGGCGGAGTTTTTGGTCGAGATTGAGGTGACGGCAGCGAAGCTGGAGTAGGGCCAGTCTGTGACCTCAATTCCTGCCAGTCTGTGACCTCAATCCCTGCCAGTCTGTGACCTCAATTCCTGAACGAAAGGTTAACAAAAAAGACGAAAGCGTTTTTAATCAATAGGTTGCAAAAGCGTCCACATGTGGACAGCCCCGGTTTTTTTAACTGCCACGCAGGGTCAGGGGGCCTCCGCCGCATCCTCCAGCCGCAGCTGAGGCTTGGTGCGGCCATTATAGTGGTTCAATTCCAGCCTGCCCGCCAGATGAAAGCGCCGGTGGCCCGGGTTCTCCAAGGCGGCCCCCAAGGGTGTGTCAAAGGCGTTGAAGGCTACGCCCTCGATCCGCGCACCCAGGCTGTCACCAAAGCTGATCTTCAGATGCGCCGCACCAATCCGCCTTGTGGTGATCATCTGGTCGGCAAAGGCAAACTGCGGGGCCGGGGCATCGGCGCCGAACGGGCCGGCGGTTTCCAGCTGTTCGATCAGGGCAGGGGTCGCGGCGGTCGGCATCAGAAGGGCCGTGATGTCAAGATCGCCCGCGCCCTGCGCCCCGGCACCTTGCAGGGCCAACAGCGCCTCCAGCCGCGCCATGGCGGGCAGCAGTTGCGCGCGGGTCAGGGTCAGGCCGGCTGCCATCTTGTGCCCGCCGCCTTTCAGGATCAGGCCCTCGGCCGCCAACCGTTGAATGCAAGCGCCAAGGTCAACCCCGGTGACCGACCGGGCGGAGCCTTTGCCGATGTCGCCGTCAAAACCGATCACCACGGCGGGGCGGTGGGTGGCTTCTTTCACCCGGGCGGCAACGATGCCGACCACGCCGGGGTGCCAGCCATCCTCGGCAGCCCAGGCCAGCGCGCCGTCAGGCCTATGGGCGTCAACCTGCGCCAGAGCCAGTTCGCGGACCTTAGCCTCGATCTCGCGGCGTTCGGTGTTGAGCGCATCCAGGCGGGCGGCAAGCGCTGTGGCCTCGGTTGCACTGTCGGTGGACAGAAGGCGCGCGCCGAGGTCGGCTTGGCCGATCCGGCCCCCGGCGTTGATGCGGGGCCCAAGAACAAAGCCAAGCGCATAAGCGGAAGGGGCCTGATCCAGCCGCGCCAGGTCGGACAAGGCGCACAGGCCGATCCGGTCCCGCCGTGCCATCACCTTCAGGCCTTGGCGGACAAAGGCGCGGTTGACGCCCAACAGCGGGGCCACATCGGCCACGGTGGCAAGCGCCACCAGGTCGAGCATCGCCATCAGATCAGGGCCTTGCGCGCCGGACCCCCGCAAACGGCGGTTGGCTTCGACCAGCAGCAGGAACACGACCGAAGCGGCACAGAGATGGGCCAGATCGCCAGTTTCGTCCTGCCGGTTGGGGTTCACCACGGCCAGCGCGGGTGGCAGGGTTTCGGCCCCCAAATGGTGGTCCAGCACCACGACATCGGTTTGGGCGGCGGCGATCGGCGCGTGGCTCAGCGTCCCGCAATCCACACACAGGATCAGATCATGGGCCGCGCCCAAACTGGCCATGGCGGCGGTGTTGGGGCCGTAACCTTCGTCAATCCGGTCGGGGATGTAGAGGGTCGGGGTCAGGCCGAAATGCCGCAACCAGATGATGAGGAGCGCCGCAGACGACCCGCCATCGACGTCATAATCGGCGAAAACCGCGATGTGCTGGCGGGTGGTGACGGCATGGACCAACCGGTCAGCGGCCTTGGCCATATCGAGCAGCGACAAAGGGTCGGGCAACAGATCGCGCAGGGCAGGGGCAAGGTAAGCCTCTGCCGTCTGCGGCGTCACACCCCGCGCCACCAGGGTTTGGCAGAGCGCCGGCGGCAGGCGGGTCAGTTGCGCCATCGCCTCGGCCAGGCGCGTGGCCTCGGGCGAGGGGCCCGACCAGCGGCGGTGGGTGAGCGAATTGGTGACGTTCAGGAATGCGGTCATAGAGGGGGGATGGCGCAACTTAGGCCGGGGCGCAAGGATTTCGGCGGGTGGTCTGCGGCATCAAGTGCTGGAGGTTTCACCTTACCGCTTGGCAGTGGCTTCGAGGTTCATGTCGCAAACCGCACGCAGCCGACGGATATTTGCACCAAAGTTAAAAAAGTGAAGACTGCGGGTTACCCCTTCACCTGGGCCCAAATACTCACCTTTAACCGGGCCGCTTACTTCACCGGACTGCGGTAGGTCATCCGCCGCACCGATCCGGTTTTGGACCGCATCAGGATGGTTTCGGTGGTGATATAGCCCGGTTCGCGCCGGATGCCTTGCAGGATCGAGCCTTCGGTGACACCCGTCGCGGCAAAGATCACGTCGGCGCGCACCAGATCGTCGCGGGCGTAGATCCGGTTGAGGTCGGTGATCCCGGCCCGGCCAGCGCGGGCGCGTTCGTCGTCGTTGCGAAACAGCAGCCTGCCCCACATTTGACCGCCCATGCATTTCAAGGCCGCTGCAGCAAGCACCCCTTCAGGGGCGCCCCCGGCCCCCATATACATGTCGATCCCGGTCCGGTGCGCCTCGGCGGTGTGGATGACGCCCGCCACGTCGCCATCGGTGATCAGGCGGATCGCGGCACCGGTGGCGCGCAGTTCTGCGATCATCGCCTCGTGCCGGGGCCGTTCCAGCACGCAGACGCTGATCTGATCCGGTGTGGTCGCCTTGGCTGCGGCCAAAGCGCGGACCCGTTCGGTGGCCGTCATATCCAGCGAGACGACATTGACGGGGTAGCCAGGGCCAACCGCGAGCTTGTCCATATAGACGTCGGGCGCATGCAGCAGGGTGCCGCGCGGGGCCATCGCGATCACGGTCAGCGCGTTGGGCATGTCCTTGGCGGTCAGGGTGGTGCCTTCCAAGGGGTCAAGCGCGATGTCCACCGCTGGCCCACGACCGGTGCCGACCTTTTCGCCGATATAGAGCATCGGGGCCTCGTCCCGCTCGCCTTCGCCAATCACCACGACCCCGGCGATGTCCAGCAGGTTCAACTGGTCGCGCATCGCATTGACGGCGGCCTGATCGGCGGCCTTTTCATCGCCGCGCCCGATCAGATGGGCCGAGGCGAGGGCTGCGGCTTCGGATACGCGGGCAAGGCCCAAAGACAGCAGGCGGTCCTGAAATTCGGTGGCGTCGGCCATCTGGCGTCCTTTGGCTGGGGTTTGGTTCCGCTTAGCGACGTCGCTTGCAGGCGACAAGGATGGTTACGCTAACGGCGGTAAACGGTGTGGCATTGTGGTCAGACCTCTTCGATCCGCAACGCCACCGGTTCGCCCACCAGCACACCGGTTGCGGCAAACCGGGCGGTGGCGTGGGTAATGTCGTCGCGGGTGGCCTTGTGGGTCACGATCAGCACCGGCGCATGGGTGCCCGCGTGGCCGTACTGGCGCATCTGGTCGATCGACACCCCGGCTTCGCCCAGACAGGTGGCGATTTTCGCCAGTGCGCCGGGTTTGTCCAGCAAGGTCATCCGCAGATACCAAGCCGCCGGGGTGGCGGTTTTCGCGGCAATCGGCGTGGTGAGGCTGGCCGCAGGCGCACCAAAGGTCGGCAGGCGGATGCCACGGGCAAGGTCGATCACATCGGCCATCACGGCGCTGGCAGTCGGGCCTTGCCCCGCCCCCGGCCCACGCAAAACGATCTGGCCGACGGCGTCACCCTCCAGCACCACCATGTTGGTGCCGCCTTGCAACTGGCCCAAGGGGCTATCGGCGGGCACGAGGCAGGGCGTCATCCGCTGCTCCAAACCCCGCCCGGTCATTTGCGCCACACCCAGCAGTTTGATCCGGTAGCCCATGTCGGCGGCCAGCGTGATGTCGTCGATACTGATCGCACCGATGCCTTCGAGTTCCACCGCGTCGAACGAGACTTTGGCGCCGAAGGCGATGGCGGCCAGCAGGGAAAGTTTATGGCCCGCGTCGATGCCGCCCACGTCAAGCTGGGGGTCAGCCTCCAGATAGCCCAGTTGGCGCGCCTCCTCAAAGACGGTGTCATAGGGCAGGCCCGCCGATTGCATCCGGGTCAGGATGTAGTTGCAGGTGCCGTTCATCACGCCCATGACGCGGCGCATCTGGTTGGCGGCGAGCCCCTCGGTCAGGGCCTTGATCACCGGGATGCCGCCGGCCACCGCAGCCTCGAACCGGATCACCCGGCCTGCAGATTCGGCAGCCATGGCAAGGGCTTGGCCGTGGTGAGCCAGAAGCGCCTTGTTGGCGGTGACCACGTCTTTTCCAGCTTTGATGGCCGCTTCGGTAGCCGCACGCGCGGGGCCTTCATGGCCGCCGATCACCTCGATGAACACGTCAATATCGGGGCGGCGGGCGAGGGTAACCGGGTCGGTTTCCCACGCATAGCCGGACAGGTCGGCATCGCGGGTCTTCTTGGGGTCGCGGGCCGAGACGGCGATAATCTCCACCGACCGGCCGGCACGGGCAGCGATCAGGGCGGCATGACGCTGGACGATTTTCACCACGCCAATGCCAACGGTGCCAAGTCCAGCCAGACCGAGACGCAGGGCGGGGTGGGGGGGCTGGCGCATCTGTGACCTCGGCGGATTGTTCGCCGCACCTGTTAGCGGTTTCGGAAAGCCAAGGCAACGCGGCGGCGGTTGAAGGTGGCGGCGGTGCGACTTGGCGATTGCGGCGGGTCGGGCCTGTGCGCTTGAGCCTGCGGGGTGTCGGTCCATGCGAACTGGATCCGTCCGCCTTGGGGCCACTCCAGCTTGCAGACTGTCCAACTTGGGAACCGCCTAGCTTGCGGCGCGTGCAAGGCTGGCGGCTTAGGGGGTGAGGCTTGCGGCCCAAGCGCGCAGGCTGTCCGCACGGCTGACCAGGGCAGGGCCTGCGTCGGCGGACGGGGTGGCGCCCGCCAACTCCGCCTGCGGCAGCAGATGCGGGGCTTTGGCAGGCGGCACTCCGGCGGGCCAGTCAATCTTGGGATAGGCGGCACAGGCCGAAAGGAGCAGGGCGAGGGGGATGAAACGCATAAGCCAACCTAGCGCCACTCGCCCGCCTTTTGAACTCTTTCCATTCACCCGGTGAAAATACTCTCGGGAGAGGGGTCTGGGGAGAGGGCAGACAGCCCTTTCCCCAGCCGGGTCGCCAGAGGCGGACGAGGGGTTTCCCCGAGCCCCCCCTTTGCCCCGCGTGTCCCGTCAATGCGCCGGCTTGATGAAGGTGCCGTTGCGCAGGTCCGTCATCGCTTGTTTGATTTCGGCGTCGGTGTTCATCACGATCGGGCCGTGCCAGGCCACCGGCTCCTGAATCGGCGCACCCGATATCAACAGGAAGCGCACGCCATCCTCGCCGGCCTGCACCGTCACCTCATCGCCCGCACCAAAGGTAATCAGGGTGCGGTTGCCCGACATGTCGCGGATGTTGACCTCCTGGCCCAGAACTTCCTTCTCCAACAGTACCCCTTGCGGGCGGCTGGCGTCGCGGAAATTTCCTGAACCTTCAAAGACATAGGCGAAGGCGTTGCGGCGCGTGTCAACCTTGAAGGTCTTGCGACGGCCTTCCGGCACGAAGATATCCAGATATTGCGGCTCGGCGGCGATCCCGTCGACCGGGCCGGTTTTGCCCCGGAATTCACCGACGATCACCTTCACCACCGTGCCGTCATCCTCCAGAATCTCGGGGATGTCGCGGCCTTTCACGTCCTGATAGCGCGGGGCGGTCATTTTCAGGGCTTTCGGCAGGTTGGCCCACAGCTGGAAGCCGTGCATCTGGCCCTTGGCGTTGCCGGACGGCATTTCCTGATGCAGGATGCCCGACCCAGCGGTCATCCACTGCACATCGCCGCCCTCCAGCGTGCCCTTGTTGCCAAGGCTGTCGCCATGGTCGACCGAGCCTGCCAGCACATAGGTGATCGTTTCAATCCCGCGATGGGGATGCCAGGGAAAGCCTGCCATATAATCGCGGGGGGTGTTGCCGCGGAAATCATCGAACAGCAGAAACGGGTCGGTGGCGCTGGTCTGGCCAAAGCCAAAGGCGCGGTGCAAATGAACGCCTGCGCCCTCCGTCGTGGGTTGGGCGAGGCTGGTGCTTTTGACGGGCCGGATCGACATAGCGGTCTCCTGTAGCGGTCGGGCTTAAGGTAGGGCGTCACCCGCCCTTGCGCCAGTGCAGCAGACAGGTCATTTTCGCAGGGCATCCCCGCATTTTCGCACCAACCCACGCCAAACGAAAACACCGATCAGGCAGGCTGATCGGTGTTTTGCATCAGATTGTTGTGGCCCTTACAGCGGGCACAGGATCCCATCCATCACGATGCAGCTGTGGAACCGGGGCCGGGTCACGATGAACTGGCTGAACACCTGATTGCCAATCCCTGCGTTGAACAGGCCCACGTCTATCACCGGCACAAACGGCGCGCGCACTTCGACAATTACGGCGGTGTCGCCCACGTTCATCGTCGGAATCTGGCCGATGTAGTTTTGCAAGGTTGCGGTCGACAGCTCGGGCAGGACGGTGGTGTTCGTGGTGCGCGACCAGTGCACTTCAAAGTCCGCGTTGGTGCCGCTCCAGTACACCGAGGTCACGCGCATGCTGGCATTCTGATCCTTGTCGATCAGGTATTCCAGAACCTTGTGCAGGCCGGTGATATAGGCGCTGGTGATGCCATTGGTGCTGCGGTCCCGCGACAGCATGTCAGACACGGTGTAGCTGGCCTTTTGCATGGTGTTGAGCGACCGGAAGCAGTCCCAATAGACGAACAGACCGACATAAGACCACAACAGCAACGGCAGCACGATCACCGCTTCGGCAATGACAGAGGCATCTTCGGCACGCCAGAAGTGGCGGAGCGCTTGTGGCAGACGGTTCAACAGGTGTTTCATACCCATCCCCTCAACTCGGTTCCACCACAAAGGCACTGGTCGCGACCAGACGGTAATTGCCATTGTTGTCCAACGACATTGACGTCACCATTCCCGAACCGGGAAACATCGCGGGCAGACTGACGCAGACCCGGACCAGCATCAGGTCGTTTTCGGCTCCCGCATTCAACGTCAGAACCGGCTGAATCGGCGTGGAGCTGTTGATGCACAAGCTTTGCGGCGCCGGGATCGCCCAGGTTGTCGTGCTGATCCGGTCCAGCTGAATCTTTATGTTGTTCAGACAATTCGGGAATATGATCGATCGATTGCAAATCTGGGCCTTCAGGACCGCGTCGGTCACGACCGGGTAATGGCCCAACCGCATTTCGCGCATCACCATGTCCACCGATTGTTCCAGCAAAATCTCGCGGATCATCAAAAGCCCGCTTTCAAACGAGGACATGAAAATTGAGAGGATTACCGGCACCACAATCACGAATTCCATCGATGCGGTGCCATCTTCGCGGCGCAAGCTTCCGGCGATATGGCGTAAGGCGCGAAGTGCGGCGCGGATCATTGGGTCAGCCTCAACTGACTGATGTTGTTGGCAATTGCGGCAAAGGCGGTCGAAATCTGGATGCCCGAGGCATTAAAGTAATGCGCGGCAGAGGTTGCACAGGTTGAGATCTGGGTCTGGCCAATCGGGGGAGCTTCAAATGCGATGCCGTAAATGATTACGCCGTCCGCTTTGGCTTGGCTACACATCGCCTGCATCTGGGTGTCCATCGTAGCGGTCGCGGTTTGGGCTCGGAACGTCGCAATCCAGGTGAAGGCACTTTGGCCAAGCGGGCGGGCATAGAACTGCGCGGCTACATATTGCACCCGCAGCGCGTTCCAGACCTGCGGCCAGGTTTGCACGACGAAGACACCGGAGTTGGTCGAATTCGACCACGGAACCGCCTGCCATGTCCCCAGATGAGGAACGTAATACTGGTTTGGCGCGGCGTGGCCGGTCGGTTGAAATACCGAATAGTTGCCGTCAACACTGCTTTTGAAGATCGGCGAGGGGCCGGACTTGTAAATATCATTCACCCGGTCTTCGGCAAAGTTCTCGCCATCGGTCATCAACACGATGACTTTCATGGTTTCCTTTGCGGTGAAGTCATACGGGCGGCCAGTCATCGTGGCGGGCAGATCGCCGCTGGCAATCAGTTCGTTATAAATGCTGCGGGATCGCGGATCGAGCAGGCTCAGGCCCCAGGCCATCCCCGCGTTGATCGAGGTGGCGCCGACCGCACTTAACCCGTTGATATAACCTTGCAGGGTGGCGACGGTCTGGCTTGGCAGACGCACGATGTTGCCGGCCATGTTCGGGCACCATTCGTTCGGCCAATAGGGGTTATAGCTGGCATAGTTCGAATAAGACGCCGACGATCCGCCAGATGAATAGGTGTCCCCGGCGATCGTCATCGGCAGGGCGGTAAGCCGGTCAATGTAAAGACCGGTATAGACCGAGGCTGGCAGGTCGACGCAATTCTGGTTGGTGCCGCCGTTCGGTGATACCACGTTGTATTTGGCTTGCAGCTTGATCCCAAGGTTAATCTGGCCATTGAACGGCACCATGCCGATGGAAATCTTGTGGTCATTGTCGTTTTTCAAAACTGTCGCCACGAAATCGTCGGCAGCACTCTTTAGGTTGACCAGCTTGTTGTTGAACTGCATTGACCCTGACACGTCGAGCACCATCATGATCTCGACATTGCTGATCCGTTGTTCGGCCTGCGATATTCCGTAGGCATCCATCGAGGTAATGCCCATCAGATGCAAAAACAGCGGATTGGTGTCGGCGTCAGCGTCGGCTGTCACGTCGCGGAAGTTCAAGCCCTGGGTCACGGTGACCGATTTGAGGTAACTCAGCACGCCGGCCTTGCGAAAGTAATCATTGACCACCACTTCCGGCGCGCGGGTCTGGGTCAGCGAGGCTGCGGCCAGCGTCGATCGGTCCAGGGTGTTTTGCAAGGACGTGCGGCGGGTTTCATACCGCATGACATCGACCGCGATCCCGCCCATCATGATCATCAGCATCATGAACGTCATGGCAAAGATGGTCATCGACCCGACCTCGGACCGGGTAAAGCGACCTGAGCTGCGCTGAATTGCCCCAATCGTCCGGTTTATCAACTGACCTATCATCTGCATGACCAAAAACCCCGGCAAACGGCACCTTCCCCAGGTTCGGGGCGGTCCACCACACTCTTTTGCTAAGGCCACTTATGGCAACGCCTTGGGCAAAATTATGGCGGCATTGTGGGAGCATTGGGGTCACCTGCGAAAAGGCGTCGGTTTGATCGGGCGGATGTGCCGGCCGGGGGAGATGGCTAAAAACGTCGGTATTTCGGGACTGTGGCTGCGGCCGGAACACCCCGGCCGCGTTAAGGTTACTGGGTCAGTTTCAGATGGGTCAGGTTGACCGCAATCGTCTGGAACACCGCTTTGATCGTGTTGCGGTCGGCGATGAAGGTGTGGTCCAGATGCGCGCAGTTGGTGATGACCTCGTTGCCATGCGGCGGCGCCTCGATCGTGATGCCATAAATCTGCACGTTGTTGGCGCGCGCCTGATCGCAGGTGGCCTGCAATGAGGCGTCCATCGCGGGCACCTGCGCATAGACCGATTGCATTGCGGCGACGGTGGTATTGTAGACCGTCATGCTGGGCGCATTGTTGGTAGCGGCCAAAGCGCGGGCATAGAACTGCCAGGCCACATAGCTCATCTTCAGGTTGGCCCAGATGTTTTTCCAGTCCTGCCGCACCGCAGCCCCGCCGCCATTATAGGCCGCAGCCTGCCACTGGTTCAGATGCGGCACATAAAACTGGTTTAGCCCCGCCCAACCCGGACGTCCGGCGGTGAACTGGATTGAATAATTTCCATCACCGGCTTTCCAGATCGGCGAGGGACCTGTCTTATAAGTGTCATTGATCCGGTTGTGCGCCACATGCTCGCCGTCGGTCATCAGGACCACAATCTTCAGGGCTTTCGGATCGTCATAGTCAAAGGGCCGGGCGGGCAGCGAGGCCGGAATGTCACCGGAGCCGATGAACGCGTCGTAGGTCGCGCGCATCGACGGGTCAAGCATCGCCACGCCCCATTTCATGCCCAAAGTGATCGAGGTGTTGCCGCCGGCCTGCAACGCATCAATCTGCGATTTCAATATGTTAGGGTCGTTTGACGGCAGGCGCACCACGTTGGCCGTGGTGGGTTTGCAAAACGCATTGTTGTAGTTGGGTTTGCCATAATTGGCATCGGTGGGTAAGACAAAGCCATTGATCCGGTTGGTGCCGTAGGCAATGTCGGCATATGCCATCATCGGCATCGGATTGGTCAGCGACAGCGCTTCGGTGGCATATTCCGAGGGTGGGATTTCCACACAATTCACGTCCTGCACCCCGGCGCGGTAGGTCAGGTTGAACTTGGCCGCCAGCCTCGGCCCGATATTGACTTGCGCATTATAAGGCACAATCGAAATCGAAACGCGGTGGTGCGGATCATTGGCCATAACCGTATCGACAAACTGATCCGCCGCGATTTTCAAATTGGCAATCTTGGCACCGGTCATCGAGCCTGAAACGTCCAGCACCAGAACAATCTCCAGATTGCTGATCGCCTGTTCGGCCTGGCTGATGCCAAACGCATCAAACTTGTCGATCCCCATCAGATGCATGAAAATCGGATGGGTGTCGGCCAGACCGGTCGAATGCACGATCCGCTCGTTCATCGCAGAGGTGACCTGCACCGATGTGAGTTGTTCCGACAGCCCGGCCTTGCGCATGTAATCTTCGACGACGCCGGTCGGGTCCGCCGCCTGATCCAGCGAGGCTGCGGCCAGCGTGCCGCGGTCCAGCGTGTTTTGCAGTTTGGTACGGGTGTTTTCATAGCGCATGACGTCAATCGCGAGGCCGCCGATCATCAACATCAGCATGAAAAAGATCAGCCCGAAGATGATCAGCGCCCCCGCTTCGTCGCGCCGAAAATCGCGCGAATGGCCGCGAAAGGTGGTGCACGCGTTAATGATACTACGCAACATGGTGACGCTTCCCAAACCGCATCGGCCCAAACCCTGGCCCGATCCTTGACGCCCCACCGCCTTCCAATTGCCCAGATGTTACGGCGAAAGAAAGGCAAATGTGCCAAAGGTTCTGAAATCGGAAATCGGGCAGCATAATGGCGCAAAGTGAGGTTGGATTGTCCGGGGCCATGCGACAATCCGATTGTAGCAAATTCCCTGTTTCTGCCACACACTCGCCAGAATTGGTTAAGATCGAATCACTTTTTCGAATTTTCGCCTCGAAAACACGCGTGTTGGCGGGAGATTTGTTAACCAGATTCGGTATTGTTGCCCTGTGGACCGGCGCGGGGCCGAACCCTTGACCCCCGGTTTGCCCAAGGGAGGCTACTATGACTTCTTCTGACGAGCCGAGTTTTCGCGACTCCGTTGACCTGATGTTCCGCCGTGCCGCCAAGTTCCTCGACCTTGGGCCGGGTCTGGAGGAGAAGATCCGCGTCTGCAACTCGACCTACACCGTCCGCTTTGGCGTGCGGCTTAGGGGCCAGATCAAGACCTTCACCGGCTACCGTTCGGT
>JAYTQA010000095.1:0-13137 GCA_043746955.1 bacterium
GACGAACCGGCACCGATCCAGTTGTCCAGCGTAAATCCGGCGACCTTGGTCGCTTGGGTGACAACCATGTTCACGCCAGTGGTCAGCCATTTGAAGCTGATGCCGCCGGTGAACATTTCGGCCAGCGCATTGACGGTCGCGGTGGTCAGGATGATGTTCTGCGCCGAGGTGTTGGTGTTGGTGAAGGTGAAGTCGCGGAAGCCCGCCACATCGGCCATCTTGAACGTCTCGCCGTAAAAGAACGGGCCGCTCAGCATATTGTAGCTGCCGCCGTTGCTAATGTTGCTGGCCGGATTGATCGTTGACGCGCCCGCAGCCAGCGGAAGCATCGTCGCTGCGGTCAGTGCCGCCGCCAGAATTTTCGTTCGAAACATAATTACACCCTGTGTTAAGTCTACGCTAAGTTTACCCAGTCGCCGTAGTTTTGCCACGATTCGCGCGTCAAGGCAACAATTTCCACACCTCCGCCACGCAATACAACCACAGCGATTGTAGGGTTGCCGCCGTGGCAACAATTCAGGCAGCTCGCAATAGTTTTTTCGATTTTTGGGCTGCAATTTGGGCCGGGCGGCTTAACTTGGGGCTTAACCTGCGGCTTAAAGACCGGAGCCCGGTTGCAGGATCGCTGGCAGGGTCGCCAGAATGTATGGCCGGAATGGTGGCCGGACAGTTGTGCCAGCGCCATCTTGGCCGGCGGCCAAAGTCGGGCGGCCGCAGCCCGGCCAGGTCCTGACGCGGGGGGTGATCCCCTTGAAAAGGTCTGGTTTTTTGGCGTTTGGCCCGGACGCAGGCCTGCGGATGCGCGGCCTGATTCGAGGCCCGATTTGGTGCCTGATTTGGGGCTCAATTCGGGGGGGCCAGCCCTGATTTTCCCGCCGGACTGCCGGGCACCGGTCTGGACCGGCCAGAGGTTCGGGGGGGCTTGTCGGGGACGCGGCAGATCTGAAATCGGTGGCTGTGCAGCCTTATATTGACAGATGCTTTATCGGCAGCTTAGGTCTGGTAGCTGAATTGTCAGGCGGAATATTCTTATGCCTTTACTTGCCTCGATACGGCGCACCCTGATGCGCAGGGTTGTGGTTCGGGTGACCCGGGCGTTCTACCGCGCTTTTTACGGCATGGACATTGGCAAGGGGGTCCGCATCTCGCGCGGCGCGCGGCTCGACAAGACCAACCCCAGGGGCATCCACATCGGCGACTATAGTGCGGTGACCAAGGGCGCGATCGTGCTGAGCCATGATTTCGTCAACCGCGAATGGCGCGACACCTACATCGGCAAGAACTGCTTTCTGGGTTACAACTGCATCGTCATGCCCGGCATCACGATCGGCGACAACTGCATCGTGGCGGCCAATTCCCTGGTCGGGCGCAACGTGCTGCCCAACTCGGTCGTGATGGGCAATCCGGCCAAAGTGGTCGAACAAGGCATTGTCACCGGGGAATGGGGCATCAGGCTCGACAAGGGCAACGCTTCCCCCATCGAACATTAGGAGACGTAAGATGAGCATTCTAGACCCCCAGATGCAGGCCCAGATTCAGGCGCAGATGACGTTACAGATGCAGACGGTGTTCGCCCAGGTCTGGGCCGCTGAAATGGGGCCGGGCGATCCGGTGCCCGAATTGCGGCCTGACACCGTGCTGCTGGACACCGGGCTCGACAGCATGGGATTCGCGATCTTCGTGTCGGAACTGGAAGAGGTTCTGGGCTACGACCCGTTTGCGATTGCCGAAAACATCACGGTCTATCCGCAGACCTTCGCCGAATTCGTCACCTTCTACGAAGTGAACCGGCTGGCCGCGTGACCCTGGCTGCGGTGAACCCGGTGCAATCCCTTTTGGCTGCCAGTTCGGCTTGGGCTCCGCTGGCCGCGCGTCTGGCGGCCGAGGCTGCGATTGTCACCCAAGATGGCCGCGAAGCCGGCGCCCGCCGTCTGGGCGCGGCAGGGATCGACCTGCCCGATACCGCGCGGGTGGCGCTGGTGGTGACCGACCCGTTTCTTTTCATCCGTCTGTTGGTGGCGCTGGATGGCCGGGTGGCGGCGGTTTTGCTGTTATCCTATGGCCTGCCCGGGGATCAGGTGACCCACCTGGTCCGGGCGGCGGGCTGCGATACAGTGCTGACCGACCGGGCGGATCTTTTGGGCGCGGCTTTGGACGATGTTGCGGTTCTGGCCGCAGGAACCGCCTTGGTGGACTCCGCGCAAAGTGCTGTTTTCCAAGACACTT
This sequence comes from bacterium, assembly GCA_043746955.1. Lineage (GTDB taxonomy): Bacteria > Pseudomonadota > Alphaproteobacteria > Rhodobacterales > Rhodobacteraceae > Stagnihabitans. Next base: position 2,227 of record JAYTQA010000095.1, read on the forward strand.
TATGGCTGTTGACCACATCGGGCACCACATCGGGCACCACAGGGGGTCCGACCGGCCTGCCCAAGATCGTCTCGCATCACTTGGGCGGACTGGCCGCAGCCGTCAGGCCGAAGCGGGCCGGTGATCCGCAGCCGATCTGGGGCCATGTGATCGACCCGGCACGGCTCGCGGGCGTGCTGGTGATGCTGCAAGCGCTGGTAGGCGGCGGGCGGCTGGTGGTGGCGGACCCCGGCGCAAGTCTGGCGCAGCAGATTGCCGGACTTGCCGCAGGCGGGGTGACCCATCTGTCCTGCACGCCGACGCTCTGGCGGCGCATCCTGATGCTGCCCGATTATGCGGCGCTGCGGCTCACCCAGATCACTTTGGGCGGCGAGACTGCCGATACCGCCACCCTGCGCGCCCTGAGCGTGGCCTGGCCTGCAGCCCGGATCAGCCATATCTATGCCTCGACCGAGGCGGGGCAGGGCTTTTCGGTCACCGATGGCCGGGCGGGCTTTCCGGCAGCTTGGCTCAAAGGTGCTCCGGGTGGTCTGGCGGGTGGCCTTGGTCTGGACCTCCGCGAGGGCGTCTTGTGGCTGCAACCGCCGCTTCAGGCCCGGGGTGCCAGCCGCACGGGGCCCCGAATTGGAATCGAGGCCGATGCGGCGGGCTTCATCCGCACCGGCGATCTGGTGGAAATGCGTGGCGACCGCGTGATGTTTCTTGGCCGCGAAAGTGGCCTGATCAACGTGGCGGGCGTCAAAGTCTGGCCGGAAGTGGTGGAGGCGGTGATCAAAGCGGTGCCGGGCGTGGGGCTTGTCCAGATCTCCGCCCGCAAAAGCCCGGTCACCGGTGCTTTGGTGGTGGCAGAGGTGCAACTGGTCGAAGGGGCCGATCCAGTGGTGCTGAAGCCCCTGATCCTGGCCGCCTGCCGCGCCGGACTGCCGCGCGAGGCGGTGCCGGCCAGCATCCGCTTTGTGGTCGCGCTGGCGACCAATGCGGCGGGCAAATTGCTGCGCCCCGGCCCAAAGGCCTAGGGCATGACAGACGGCCCTAAAACCGTCCTGATCACCGGAGCCTCGCGCGGGCTGGGGCTGGCGATTGCCGCACGTCTGCTGGCCGATCCGGTCACCGCCTACCGCGTCATAGGCCTCAGCCGCAGCCAAAGCCCGGAGTTTGCGGCTTTGGGCGCGCGCGCCATCTTTGTGCCGGGCGACCTTGCCGATCACGCGGCCATCCCCGGCCATCTGACCGCGATCACCCGCGATCATGGCCGCCTGTGGGGGCTGGTCAATAATGCGGGCATCGGCACGCCCGGCCTGCTTGCCACCATGGCCCCGGCTGACATCGCCCGGATGATCGCTGTCAACCTGACCGCCCCGCTTTTGCTAAGCCGTCTGGCCGCACGCGGCATGATGACCGCACGGGCGGGCCGGATCGTCTCGATCTCCTCGATCATTGCGCGCACCGGGTTTACCGGGCTGGCCGCTTATGCCGCGACCAAAGCCGGGCTGGAAGGCATGACCCGGTCTTTGGCCCGCGAACTGGGCAAGCGCGATGTCACCGTCAACTGCGTGGCCCCCGGCTTCATGGCGACCGAGATGACGACCGGCTATGACGCAGACCAGATGGCCTCGATCCAGCGCCGCGCCCCTTTGGGGCTGGCCACCCCCGCCGATGCCGCCGGGGCGGTGGCCTACCTTCTGGGACCAGAGGCGGGCCGGGTCACAGGCTCTGTGATCACGGTCGATGGCGGCAGCACGGCCTGAGCGGCCGGTCTACCCGAACGGAGCGGCCGGCTGCCCGAACTTGGCAAGCCGTGAAAAACATGCTCTGGTTGTGCTGCAATCCGGCACTATCCTGTGCTGAAAGGCTTGCAGGCCCGGGCAAGGCCGCCATTTCGACCGCCGCCATTTCGACAGCCGTCACCAGAGTAGGACACCTATGCTGATTTCCGTGGTCATCCCGCATCTGAACCAGCCCGAGATGCTGGCGCGTTGTCTGGCCTCGCTGCAGGCGGGTCAGCGGCAGGCGGAGGAGATCATCGTGGTCGACAATGGTTCGGCCAGCCCGCCCACCGCACTCTGCGCCGCCCATCCGGGTGTCACCCTGCTGCAGGAGCCGGTGCCGGGGCCGGGGCCCGCGCGCAACCGGGGTATTCAGGCGGCGCGTGGCGATGTGCTTGCCTTCATTGATGCCGATTGTCTGGCCGCACCCGATTGGTTGGCCGAGGCAGCGGCCGCCATGGCCGACCCGCAGGTCGCGATTCTGGGCGGCGATGTGCGGATTGCTTATGCGAACCCTGCGCGTCTGACCCTGCTGGAGGCCTATGAAAGCATCTATGCCTACCGGATGGACCGCTACATCGCCCGCGAGGGCTTTACCGGCACCGGCAATCTGGTGGTGCGCCGCGGCGTGCTGGACGATGTCGGCCCCTTTGCCGGGATTGGCGTGGCTGAAGACCGCGACTGGGGCCAAAGGGCCACCGCCAGGGGCTATGCGATCCGCTATGTGGCGGGGATGAAGGTCTATCACCCGGCCCGCGCCCGCTTTGACGAGTTGTTCCGCAAATGGGATCGTCATATGGCGCATGACTTCGTGCTGGCCCGGGCCCACCGGGCGGGACGGGTCCGATGGGTTCTGAAGCTGCTGGCCATGGCCGTCTCGCCACTGGCAGAGCTGCCGCGCATCCTGCTGTCGGACCGCATCACGGGCTTGCGCGCGCGCGGGCTGGCGTTTGCGGCCCTGCTGCGCATCCGGCTTTATCGCACCAGCCGGATGGCTTGGCTGCTGGCGGGCGGCTCGCCCGAACATCTGGCTGATAGATGGAATAGGCCTTCACAGAGCGCCGCACAGAATACTGGCCCGAATACTGGCCAAAACTCGGGCCAAAACAGCAATTAGCCGCCCGTCACAGCCGGGAGATCAAAGCCCCTTACGCCTCACGGTTCGCGCCATCAGGTCGGCCAACGCCGCTTCATAAGCGCCAAGCTTGGCTTGACCCCGCGCCAGTGCCGCCGCAGCCTCCAGCTTCAGGTCAGCGCGGGCGTCATAGGCTGCGGCAATCTTAGACAGGATGCTTGGCGCAGCCTCCTGGGTGCAATCCACCGTCCGGTCATAGCCGATCGAGCCGAACAGGCCGGCGAATTTGCGGCTGTAGGCCATCGGGACCACCGGCACGCCGGCGGAAAACGCCGCAATACAGGCATGCATCCGCGCGCCCATGAAGAAATCCAAGGCGGCGATATAGCTTTTAGCCTCCGACGGCGAGGTGAAGGCCGGGGCCAGCACCACGCCGGGAAATTCGGTGGCAAGCAAGGCCGAGGCGCGCGCGTCATCTTCGCGGGCGAGCTTGCCATCCGGCACGATGACATGCGGCACCAGATGCACCCGGCAGCCAAGGCCCTGAAAATGCCGGATCAGATCGCGCATCAGGGCAGGATAATCCAGCGTGATGCCAAACTCGTTCTTGCCGGTATAGCCGCCGGCCATCAGCAGGCCCGAGACATTGATGCCGACCTCGACCGGCCCTCCCAACGGGTCTGGGGCGGGGGGGCGGGGTGCAGGTGCCTCATAGGGCAAGCGCAGCGCCACATCGGACGCCTCGATCACCGTGCCGCGCAGCCCCAGTGCGCGCGCAGCCGCTGTCGACATCGCATCGCGGGTGGCCACGATGGCCGAGAGGCCGAGCGACATCCGGGCGAGCCACTTGGACAGGGGCCGGGTGAAAGGCCCGATCGTCTGCGGCGCCACCACCAAAGGCGTGCCCGCCAGATGGGCCAGGAATTTCAACACGAACAACCGCATCAGGCGCCCGGACCCATAGATATCGGCAAAACTGTCGCCCGCGCCAATATCGATCACGATGTCGGACCGCCAGACCGTGGCGAAATAGCCGAACGGGCTCAGCATCATCCACCGGTCCATATCCACCACCCGGATATCCGGGCCGGTCACATAAGGCGCGCGCGGGTCTTTCCAGTCCATCACGGTGATCTGGGTGGCCCAGCCGCCCCGCCGCGCCAGATCGCGCAAGATCTCCACCTCCGAGACGGTCAGCGCACCGACCCCCAGATTGTCGGACCGGGTCGAATGCATGATCAGGCACAGGCGCAGCGGGCGTTTGGACATAAAACCACTTTCGGGATGAATTGCGCCACAGATTTGGCCAACTTTAGCAGGATATGCCAGCCCTGTGCGCAAGATGCCAAGACTAAAGCGCATTCCGAAAAGTGTGGCGCGGTTTTCGGAAAAAAACTGCGCGGAAAAACAAAGAGGTAAAGCGGTTGTTTGATTCTTATCAAACGCAAACCGCTTTAAGAGGTAGAAACCGTCTTGACCATCGGGCATTCCAAAGGAAGAAGCGCAGGGGTGCCCCACCTTTGGACGCTGTGCCCCGGAAAGTTTGCCCGACGATGATGCGCACTGCCCTGCTGATCCTGTCCGGCAATGCCTTTGCCTCGGTCTTGCTGTTGGTGCGCAATCTCTTGGTGGCCCGGATGATCCCGGTCGCCGATTACGGCGTGGCCTCGACCTTTGCGGTGGCGATGGCGGTGGTCGAGATGGCCTCGGCTCTGGGCCTGCAACAGCAGATCATTCAGGCCCGCGAGGGCGATGACCCCGATTTTCAGGCGGCGCTGCAGGGCTTTCAGGTGCTGCGGGGCGTGATGTCGGGGGCGGCGCTGTTCCTGATCGCGGGACCGATGGCCGATTTCATGGCCATCCCCGAGGTGACCTGGGCCTACCGGATGCTGGCGCTGGTGCCGGTCTTGAACGCGCTGGTGCATTTTGACATCCACCGGCTGAACCGCCACATGATCTTCTGGCCGATGCTGGTGACCGGAGCTTTGCCCGCGCTGATCTCAGTCCTGGTCCTGTGGCCCCTCGCACATTGGTTCGGCGACTGGCGGGTGATGCTGTACGCGATCCTGATCCAGGTGCTGCTGGCCGCCGTCGTCTCGCATCTGGTGGCGCGCAGGCCCTATCGGCTGCGCTTCGATCCGGCGGTGATGGCGGGCGCGCTGCGCTTTGGCTGGCCGCTGCTGGTCAATGCGGTCTTGCTGTTCTTCGTGTTTCAGGGCGACCGGCTGATTGTGGCACGCCTGCTGGGCATGGTCTCGCTGGCGATCTTTTCCATGGGCGTGACCCTGACCCTGACGCCGACTTTGGTCGTTGCAAAATCGGTGCAAAATTTGCTGTTGCCTGCGCTATCTGCGGCGGCAACCCGCAGGCCTGCGGGCCGCAAGGCCTTTGACGACCTGGTCACCGCAACCCTCAAGCTTCACTTCCTGTCGGGCAGCGCCTTGGTTCTTGGCACCGCTCTCTTGGGCCCGGTGTTGGTCCATCTGCTCTTGGGGCCAAGATACGCAGATCTGGTCCCAATCCTGACGTTGCTCGCGATTCAACAGGGCCTGCGGCTGTTCAAAGGTGGTCCTGCCACGGTTGCGCTGGCCACCGGCCAGACTGGAAACGCGATGATTGCCAACTTCGTCCGGGTTGGATTTCTCCCACTGGGCTACGCGATTGCGGCGCGCACCGGCCAGATTGATCTGCTCATTTTCACCGGTATCGTTGCCGAAGCGGCGGGACTTGTCGTGGCGATCTGGGTTGCAAGCGCGCGCATCGCGATTCCGGTCAGGCCATTTTTGCCAGCCTTGTGCAGCAGCATTCTGGTTCTGGCCGCCACCTACGGCGTTCCGCGCTGGTCGGGACTGGGGGTCATGGGCAGCGATTTGGTTATGGCTATGATCTTCTTGGCGTCGTTATCGACGATGGCCTCGCTGACCGGCACTCTGACCGATCACTGACATTTGTTAACAATCCGTTAAGCAATTCTCTATACTTTTAAGCGTGTGTCGCAGGGTCGTGCTGCCCTCTGCGGTTGTGGCGCTGGTGGCGGTGCTGCTGGGGATGCCTGACCTGCAATCCCGCATAGGCGGCAAGCAATAGCCCTGAGCTGCGGTTTGATCATGATGAACTCCGATACCCCCACCGCGCCGCGCAGCCTCGCCCTGCCCTGGCATGCCGAGGCGCTGACCCGGGCCGCCAGCTTCAAGACGCACGCTCAAAGCGCCCTGGGCGGGGTTTTCCACTGTTTGTACCGCGCTCCGATGCTGCGCCGTCTGTGCCGCAGGATTGTCTGGAGCCTGGAAGGCGGCCAGATGCATTCGCTCACTTGGCGCCGGATCTTGCAGGATTATCATGGTGCCAGGATCGGCCGCTACAGCTACGGCGATATTCTGCGCCCCGGCGTTTTGCCGCCGGGCAGTGTGGTCGGCGACTATTGCTCGGTGGCCTCGGCCCTAATCGTGCGGCGCAGGGACCATCCGGTGGAGCGCGCCAGCCTGCATCCGTTCTTCTTCAACGCTGCTTTGGGTCTGGTGGAGCGCGACACGATCGAGGCTGTCACCGACAACCCTTTGACCATCGGCCATGATGTCTGGATCGGCGACCGGGTCACCATCCTCAGCGGCTGCCGCAAGATCGGCAATGGCGCGGTGATTGCGGCCGGGGCGGTGGTCACCCACGATGTGCCGGCCTATGCGCTGATGGGCGGGGTGCCGGCCAAGCTGATCCGGATGCGCTTTGACGCCAGCCGCGCCGCCAAGCTGGAGGCGAGCCAGTGGTGGAAGCTGGACATCGCCACGATCATCAAAGCCCCGCCGGTCGAGGGGCTGTTTGACCCAGTTGCTCTGCCGGACAGTTCTGATGTGCGCCAGGTTAGTCTGGTCGATCACTAGGCCCCCCCGCTCTGAGATAGTCCCGGCCGGCTCTGGGATCGTCCAGGCAAGCCGGCCAAGCGCTGTCCAGTGCCAAGGTTTCCGGGTGCCAAAGTTCCGGGTGCCAAAGCTCCCGGTGCCAAATTTCCGGTGCCAAATTGCCGGCTGGCCACCGGGGCAGGATCGTTCCGCTTGAAAAACCCCCTTGGGTCTGCAATGAATTTATAAAAAGCGAAAATGATGGCGGGGCATAGATGAAAAGTTTGGGCGCACAGCTTGATTCATATGAAAACTTTGGCCCGGGCTTCAATTTCATCCGCATTTTTCTGGCCTATGGCGTGCTGGTCTGGCATACGGTGGCCGTCGCCCGGAACGGCGCAGCACAGGCATTGCAAAGTTCGTTCTGGCCGCTGATCCTGGCTATCTTGCCGATGTTTTTTGCCCTGTCCGGTTTTCTGGTTGCCGGCTCGGCATTACGGCTGCCGCTGCGGGAATATATCTTGAACCGATCCTTCAGAATTATGCCCGCACTGTGGGTTGATATCGTTTTCTGTGCGCTTTTTCTGGGGCCGATCTTCACCAGTTTTTCCTTGGCAGCCTATTTCAGTGGCCGGGAATTTTTTGAATATTTCCTGAATTTTACCGGACTGATTCACTACGCCCTGCCCGGCACATTTCTGAATAACCCCTACGCGGGTGTCGTGAATGGTGCATTGTGGACGGTGCCTTATGAGATCGCCTGCTATATCTTGATGTCGGCTATGATCTGGACCGGCATGATCCGCGACTGGAAATATGTTCTGGCCACCGCGATCGCCATCGTGCTGTTTGCGTCCCTTCTGTACGCCTTCCCGCCGTTGCTGGCCAACCGGACCCTGCCCGAACGGATTCTGGCGTTGCTGTTTCTCTCGAAAGGCGCCGCCCTTATTCCAGCGTTTCTGGCCGGTGCCGTGCTGTATCTGATGCGGTACCGGATCGCCTATTCGGGGCTTGCGGCCGGTGTGGTGGTGATTGGCCTGTGCGGTCTAGGCCTGTTTGGCAGCCCCAGTTACTATAGCAATCCGATTTTTACCGAGGTCGCCGCATTTCCGCTGGCCTATCTGGTGGTCTGGATCGGGTTGACCCCGATTCCGATCCCCGCTGTGCTCGAGCGGGGCGACTACAGCTATGGGATATATCTTTACCATTTCCCGATTCTGCAGGCGTTGCAAGCCGTGTTCGGCTTCACCCAATGGTGGCTGCTTGCGGCGGTAGCCTGGCTTCCGGTCATCCTGTTCGCGGCATTCAGCTGGCATTTTGTCGAAAAGCCGGTTCTGAAGATGCGCAAACGCTTCTCGTTGGTGGGCTCAAGGCTCGCCGTCGGGGAATGACCCGGGCTGGGGCTGGGGCGGCGAAGATTTGCCCAGAGCTTGGGCCGGGGCCAAGGTTCTGCTGGCTGGCCGCCGGGGCGCGGGTTATTCTGCAGGCCCTGGGCAGAAAAGGCAGATCCCGTGGCATTTCGCTATACCGGCAAAGCCCCGGACACGTTTCGGGAGGCGGTCGGGCGTTATGGCCTGCTTGCCACGCTGCGGACCCGCCTGCGCGATGTCATCCTGCTGCTGCAGCGGCTTTATCTGGTCAAGGTCTGGAAGATGGATATCCATCCGTTCACCCTGGTCTCGCGCCAGGCGGTTCTGGACCGCACCCATCCGCGCGGCATCCATATCGACGAGGGCAGTGCGGTATCCTTCGACGCCGTGATTCTGACCCATGACCATATCGCAGGCAAACACACCGACACCTGGATCGGCAAATACTGTCAGGTCGGTGCACGCAGCATTGTGATGCCCGGGGTGCGGGTCGGCGATCATTCGGTGATTGCGGCGGGGGCCATCGTGACCAAAGATGTGCCGGCCCGCTCGATCGTGGCAGGCAATCCGGCGCGGATCATCCGGTCCGGGATCATGACGACGAACTGGGGCAAGATCACCGACCGGGGCAGCGCCCCAGAGGTGAAACCGGATCTGGCCAAACCGGATCTGGCCAAACCGGATCAGCCGTAAACCGAACGCGAGATGAACATGCCGATATGTGCGCGCTCCCTGGCTGGCGGCCCGGGTCTGCTGGCTTCCTGGCTGCTGGCCCTGGGGATGCTGGCCCTGGGGATGTGGCCCTTGGCGGCCCCGGCGCAGGATGCGCCTACCCTGATCACCAGCCGCGCCGATCTGTTGCTGGCGCTGGCGCATCCGGCCCCCGGCGCGGTGCTGAGCCTCGGCCCCGGCGATTATGGCGATCTGGTTTTGCAGGACTTTGGCGGCACCCCGGGCGCGCCGGTCACCCTGCGCGCCGCTGACCCGGCACAACCCGCCCGGTTTTCCGGGCTCGACCTGCGGCAGGCGCATCATCTGGTGCTGGACGGCCTGAGCTTCGATTACCGGTTCGTGGCGGGCGACAAACCCTACAAACGCCCGTTTGCCCTGGATGACGGCACCGATGTCACCATCCGCCACAGCCATTTTGTCGGCGATATGGCCAAGGGTGTCTCGGCCAAAGACGACGGCTATCCGACCGGCTTCGGCCTGTCGTTCACCCGGATGGCCGGCGTCATGCTGGCGGATAGTGACATCGGCAGCTTTTATCGCGGACTGGTCGTCTCGGAGAGCAGCGATGTCCAGATCGCGGGCAATGATCTGCACGATCTGCGGATGGATGGCATGGATCTGGCCCAGGTCATCCGGGTGACGATCGCCGGCAACCACATCCATGACTTCATCCGCGTGGTGGACTCGCCCGACCACCCCGACATGATCCAGTTCTGGACCAAGGGCACCAAGCAGCCGAGCCATGATATCATCATCCGCGACAATATCCTGAACTCGGGCAAGGGCTGGTACACCCAGTCGATCTTTATGCGCAACGAAGAGGTCGATCAAGCCAGGGCCGGGCCCGAGATGTTTTATCGCAACATCACCATCGAACAGAATGTCATCTTCAATGCCCAGTTGCATGGCATCACGGTCGGCGAGACGGCCGGGCTGGTGATCCGTAACAATTCGGTCATCCGCAATGCGGCGTCGCAGGGTCTGGCCAACAACCCCGATCTGTGGACCCCGCAAATTCGCGTGGCGCCGAAGTCAACCGAAGTGACGATTGCCCGCAATGTGACCAGCAAGATCAGCGGCTATAGCGGTCAGACCGATTGGACCCTGGCCGACAATTTCCTGATTCAGGACCGGTCGGCCGCACGACCGGGCTATTACGCCCAGGTGTTCACGGCGGCAGGTACCGGCGACCTTGCCAGTTTCGTCTATCGGACCGGCGGGCCGCTGGACGGAACCGGATTGGGCGCCACGATCCTGAACCATGGCAAGGGCTTGCCCGCACCGGGTCACTGAACCGGCCGCCCGAACCAACTAACCGAACCGGCGAACCGAACCGGCTATCTGAATCGGGCCAGCCTGGTCCGCCCGGCCAGTCCGGTCCGTCCGGTTCACCCACAAGTCGCTTGACATATCGGCGGCAAATGCCGACTCGTGGCATCGGACTCTTGCCCTTTAGCGATCTTGACCGATCGGCCGGGGGCCGCCCCGCTGGAACTATGCACCCGATTTTGCCCTGCACGAAAGAAGATGATGGCGGCGCTGGACCCGACAGACCCAAGGACCGCAACCGGCAATCCGGTGGCGACCCCCGTTCAGGTTCCGGCAAATCTGGCCAGCCGGTCGCTGCCCCTCATCCTGTCGATTTATCTTTTCTGCGTCGTGGTCCCGATCGGCTTCAACGTCGGGCCGCTCCTGGTGACCAGCCTGCGGGGGTTTCTGCTGGTCGTCACCCTGCCGCTGTGGCTTGGGATATTTTCCGGCAGATATGGCCGTATTCTGGTGTCCGACATCTTCTTTGTGCTGCATATCCTGTGGGCGACCCTGGCTTTGGCCAGCAACAGCCCGGCGCAGGTCCTGACCCAGACCGGATCGACCGGGATCGAGTTTCTGGGCGGCTATGCTTTGGGGCGCGCCTATATCCGCTCCGAGGCAGAGTATCTGGTTCTGTGCCGCGCGCTGGTGCGGATTGCCTGCATGCTGGTCCCGTTTGCGATTTATGAAACGATCACCGGCTCGCCAATTCTGATCCGGCTGATGAAGATGGTGCCCGGCATGGTGACCGTACCGCCCAACAATTATCCACCCCGCCTGCACCTGTCACGGGTGCAGGTCACCTTTGCGCATCCGATCCA
>JAYTQA010000096.1:0-1844 GCA_043746955.1 bacterium
CTTGTCGGCGACCGACCAGATAACCGACCCGATTGTCAGCAGCGCGCCGATCACCGGTTCAATGTCGGATGCTTGGACATAGCCTTTGGCGACCAGCGCAGTGCCTGCGACGGTCAGGATTTGGCGGATGAGGGCGAGGACTGCAGGTTTCAGCATGATGTTCTCCAGTTCAGATTTCATTGGTGGTCGCGAGGAATTCGCCCGGCCGCATGGTCGGCAGTCGCTGCAGGTGGGGCGGGAAGGTTGATGGCCAGCGCGCGCCGAGCAGGCGGGACTTGGCGATGCGGGCGATGGTGACGGCGTCGGACTGATTGCCGCCGAGGACGAAGAAATGCGTTTCATCTTGGCCGACCGCGAAGGCGACATGGCCCCCTGATCCGCGTTCGAAAACCAGCACCGCGCCGGGGACCGGCTTGGTTTCCAGCCCGAACAGCAGCCAATTGCGCGCCCAATAGGAATTGGTGCCCAGCGCCCCGAGCAGCGGTTCGTCGGGCAGGCCAATGCGAATGCAGGTTTCCACGAAATCGCCGCACCAGGGGTTCTTGCCCGGGTCGCCCAAGCTGCGGCCATCGCGCTTTAACCAGTCCATCAGCCAGGTCCGGTCGCGGGCTTCATTCCGGCCCAGCGCAGATTTCGCCTCGGTGATCCACGGCAACGGGCCTTGCTGGCCGACGGAGGCAGACCGGCCGTTGGCGGCGATCAGCTGCTTAAGTGCGCGGGCGGTTCGCACACCCCATTGGCAATCGATGGCGCCGGGGGTGTGGCCGAGCCTGTCCAACCCGCTCTGGATCAGGCCGATGGCTTCGGTTGAATTTGTGGGCATGGGATGGCTCTTTCTGCCCGGTCGTGGGCAACAAAAAACCCGCCGTACGGGCGGGTCGGGGTGGATCGGCTAGGTGTGGTCTTTGATCAATCGGCCCGACTGCGCTGGAATGCCTCGAACATCAGATCCCGCATGGCGCGGATGTCAGTCTCGATCCGTTCCAGCCGGTCGGCATCGGCCCTGCGGTCCTCGGCGCGCTGCTTGTCGAAGCGGTCGCGCTCGGCGGCCAGTTCGTGCTCGAGGCGTTCCAGCACTGCCTCGTTGGTGAAGGCTTTGCGGGTGACCGTGGCCGCGATGGCGAGGCTGCCGCCCATCAGCGCGGTGATGGCAGCGGTCAGGCCATGGTCACGGAAGGCAAGGGCTACGCCTTCAAGAAAGGTCGGTGGTTCGGTCATGATGGGGCTTTCGGATGTTGAGGACAGGGAGGCGGCGTTGTCGTCACGGCGCGACATAGAACGTAGCACTGAGCCGCCAGATCACGCTGGTGGTCAGGGGCGCGACAATGGTCGTGGCGGTGTTTTGCGCTGAGGCCATGATGGCACGCGCTGGCTCCATCACCTTTTCATAGACGCTGCCTTGTGCGGCCGCCTCCATCGGGATGGAAAACGCCAGCGCGCCGGGCAGGTTGGTCGTGGTGACCACCACCGGCGTGGTGCCTGCCACCAAGAGTGCCGCCGCATGGCGCTCGATGCGCAGACCGGTGATGTAGTGGCGCAGGCCAGCGCCCGGGGCGGTCAGAGTCAGGGTTGCGGCCGTGCTAAGTGCCGCAGTGATCGTGGCGGCGTTGGAAGACACTTCGCCCAATAGGCGATCATCGAGAAGGCCGGTCGCCGCCAGCAGGGTCGCCGTGGCCGCACCCGAGGTATAGGCCGTGACGCGGGCGCGGATCTTGGCGAACCCGGCACAGGCCGCCACCCAAGCGCCCGCCGCGGTGCCCACGACGGCAGCCAGGTACGACCCGCCCGAAATCGACCGCACGGCCAGCAGGGTCCAGTTGGTGCCATCGACGGACCCAGCCACT
>JAYTQA010000097.1:0-1841 GCA_043746955.1 bacterium
GGAACTGGACCGGATTGCCTTGTCAAAACCGGTCAGGTTTCAGGCGGTCAGGACCGGGCGGGATGATGTGGCTTTGCTGGGCTTTACCTCTGGCACCACCGGCGAACCCAAAGCCACGATGCACTTTCACCGCGACCTGCTGATCATCGCCGACGGCTATGCCAGGGAAGTGCTGAAGGTGGTGCCGGAGGATATCTTTGTCGGCTCGCCGCCACTGGCGTTTACCTTTGGCCTCGGGGGGTTGGCAATCTTTCCGCTGCGGTTTGGTGCTGCGGCGGCGTTGCTGGAGCAGGCGAGCCCCGCGAACATGGTTGCCCTGATCGAGGCGCATAAGGCGACGGTGTGCTTTACCGCGCCGACCGCCTATCGGGCAATGCTGAAGGCGATGGAGGCGGGGGCGGATTTGTCGTCATTGCGGGCGGCGGTCAGTGCGGGCGAAACCCTGCCGGCGCCAGTCTATCAAGAGTGGATCGAACGGACCGGCAAGCCGATGCTGGATGGGATTGGCGCCACCGAAATGCTGCATATCTTCATCACCAACCGGTTTGAGGACCATCGCCCCGGCTGCACCGGGCGTCCGGTTACCGGCTATGACGCGAAGATTGTCGGCGAGGATATGGTCGAGATGCCGCGTGGCGAGGTCGGGCGGCTCGCCGTGCGGGGGCCAACCGGGTGTCGCTATATGGCCGATCCGCGTCAGCAGAAATATGTCAAGGACGGCTGGAACCTGACCGGAGATAGTTTCTGGCAGGATGCCGACGGGCGGTTTCACTTTGCCGCGCGGTCAGATGATATGATCGTCTCCGCCGGGTACAATATTGCCGGGCCGGAGGTAGAGGCGGCTTTGCTGTCGCATCCGGCGGTGATGGAATGCGCGGTGGTCGGGGCGGCGGATCAAGAGCGCGGGCAAATTGTCGAGGCGCATGTGGTTTTGGCGCAGGGGCAGTTAGGCGACGCGCTGATGGTCAAGTTGTTGCAGGACCATGTGAAAGCGGCGATTGCGCCCTATAAATATCCGCGCCGGGTGGTTTTCACTGAGGCTCTGCCCAAGACGCAGACCGGCAAGATCCAGCGGTTTCGGCTCAAAACTTGATATCGCCGCGATTTTTCTGCGAAAAATCAGCCGTCAGGTCAACATAAGTGCCACTTGGAAACCGCGATTGCCGGTGACCGGGGAGCGTAAGGTCAACGGTTGCCCCAACCCCCGCGCGATCCCTGCGGCGATAGCGAGGCCAAGGCCAGAACCGCTGCTGCGGGCCCCTGCGCGTTCAAAACGCATGGTGAGGGTGGCCAGAACCTCCGGCGGGATGGCGGGGCAGTCGTTGGTGACGCTGAACAGACCGGCGGGGGAAAGCGCCACGCTGACCGGGGCTTGCGCGCCATGAACCAGCGCGTTTTCCAAGAGATTGCGGGCCAGAACCGCGAAAGCGTCGGGGTCGAGCCGGGATAGCAACGGCGCGCGCGGGACATCGGCCACGATCCGGCCCGGATGGCTCCGGGCGAAATCACCGAGCACAACTTGCAGGATCGGCACCAGGTTGGCATGTTCGGTGCCCAGCATCGCCCCGCCTTCGGCCCGCGCCAGTTGCATCAGCTTTTCGGCGAGGCGGGCGAGGCGTTTCAACTCCGCCTCGACCATGGCTGCCCGTTGGCGCAGCGGGCCTTCCGGGCTTTCGGCGACCAGACGCTGGGTCTGCGCCAAAGTGGCTGCGATCGGCGTGCGCAGTTCATGGGCGGCGTTGGCGGCAAAACTCCGCTCCGCTTCCAATGCGCGTTTCAGGCGGGCCATCAGGCGGTTGGCGGCCTGCTGGATCGGGATCAGTTCAGAGCGCAGGCCGGTC
>JAYTQA010000098.1:0-4936 GCA_043746955.1 bacterium
GACAAACGCTTCAGCCCGGCGGAGGCTGCCAAGTATTTCCAGCGGGCGGCGGATGCCGGTGCCGCAGATGCGCAATACGAACTGGCCAAGGTCTACGAACAGGGGCTGGGCGTCGACCCCGACCCGGTCAAGGCGTTGAAATTGTATCAGCAATCAGCAGCGCAGGGTTATCCCGACGCGATCAATGACCTTGGTTTCCTGTACTTCCAAGGTGGGTTGGGCCTGACCGCCGATCAGCCCAAGGGCGCCGACCTGTTCCGCCAAGCCGCCGACCTGCGCCACCCGGAAGCGATGTTCAACTATGCCGGCATGATCGACGAAGGGCTGGTGCCCGGCAAAGGCCCCGCCGATGCCGCCAAGTACCTCTATCAGGCGCTGCGGTCGGGCAGCGATCAGGTGCTGAACCAACTGACCACCAACTCGGCGTCTTTCAAGGTCAAGACCTTGGCAGAATTGCAGAAAATGCTGAAAGATCACCAGTTTTTCACTGGCAAGACCGATGGCAGGTTTGGCGCGAGTTCCATCGCCGCGATCAAGGTCGCTTATGGCTTGAAAGGCTAAGCCAATACCCCGGGCTGAAAATATTGACGATTTCTGGTACGAGTTGATTTGGGCCGGGTTGGCCCGCAGACTGCCCCCGCAATCCGGACCGAAAGCCCTGTCATGTTCCCCAAACTCCGCACCTTTCTGGCAGCCCTTTGCCTGACCGTGTTTGCCGCCGCAGCCCCGGGCGAAACCACCGCCCCGACCACCGGCATCGTGGCTGACGCAACCGCTGCCGTGACCAGCCACACCAATGTGCAAGTCGGTGGCTATATCCTGCGGCTCTCCAATGTCTCGCCGCAAACCGGCTCGTTTGATGTCGACATGTGGTTGTGGTTCCGCTGGAAAGGCGTGGATGTGCGGCCCGACCAGACGTTCGAGATTGTGAATGGCGTCATCTCCAGCCGGTCCACTGCGCAGGTCGAAGACGACGGCGGTGTCAACTATTCCACCGTCCGGGTGCAGGCGACCGTGTTCCACGATTTCGACGTGCGCCGCTTTCCGCTCGACAACCATGTCATCACGATTGATCTGGAGGATGCCAACCTCGATGCCGCCCAACTGACCTATCAGCCGGATCAGGGGATAGCACTTGACCCTGCGGTGCGGGTGTCGGGCTGGAAAATAGCCCTGCAACCCACCAAAGTCGTGCAGCATGTCTATGCCACCAACTATGGCCTGCGCAGCGCCGGCAAGGATGCCAGCAATTATTCCCGCCTGACCTTTGCGGTGTCGTTGGATCGTACCAGCTATGGCCCCTTGTTCAAAAGCTTCTGGATTTCGGCGCTGGCGGTTCTGTTGGGCCTGTTGGCCTTTCTGATCAAGGCTGACGACCTTGACGCCCGCTTCGGCATGGGGGTCGGCTCGATCTTCGCAGCCTCGGCCAATGCCTTTATCATCACCGGCAACCTGCCACCTACCACCGCTGTAACCCTCGCCGAGCAGATCAACCTGATCGCGGTAGGGGTCATTTTCGTGGCCGTGTTCGTCTCAATCTGGTCCTTACGCCTGCGCTATCAGGACCGTGAGGAGGACAGCCTTAAACTCGACATCCGCGCGATGTGGGTGCTGGGTGGCATCTATATTTTCCTCAACCTGCTGGTCCTGACGTTCGACTTCTCGGGCGGTAACGGTTGAAGCCAACACCCCCAACCCGCGCGGACTGTCGCCCTGTCCCTCCGGGCGAGGGCGAGGGCGAGGGTGAGGGCCTTGCCCCGACCACCAATGGTTCACACCGATGTCTGGTTAACCGAGTCTGAACGAAAAATCCCAACCCATTGATTCGAAACACTTTACAAAAGTGTCCACATGTGGACGCCTTGCTTTTTCGGGCCAGTTCCCTGCCGGGGCCCCCTCACGACGACCGCAGCAACACCTTGGTCGACCCAAGCACTTGGCCCACCTGCTCAAACGCGACCCGCTTCCGCTCTGAATTCGCCGCCGACCGCAGCAGCACCAGTTGGGTGCTGACGATGATCGCCGAGGCTTGCGCATTGGCCGAAACCAGCGAGGCCGCAGACACCGCCGTCAACGGACGTGAGGATGTGCGGACCGGCCCGCTGGTCGACCGCACGACCTTTTGCCCCAGAACCGAGGAGGCATTGGCCACCGCCACCGCATGCAGCTTGCGGGCGGCGTCGGCCAAGGCGGCCTTCACCTCGGAATATTCACCGGTCGCCGAAAGCCCATCCGCCACCGCCTGCAATCGGTCGCTCAGGCAATCGATGGCATATTCCTTCTGGACAAACTGGCGGCAGAAATTAGCCCCGGCGTTGATCTCATCCAGGATCGCCTGCGTGGTTTCGGTGTCGATGGTTTGCAGCACATCCGACGGCCCGTTCTGAAAGCCCAGCGGCGTGGTCGGGAAGCCGGTGTCCACAAGGCTGCGCACCGGTACCACGGGCAAGGTCGGGCTGGTGCCGATCTGGCCCGCTCCCTCGACCGTCACCCCTTGAGCAATGGTGGGCAGGATGTAGTTGGACAACAGCGTGCCCAAACTGGCGTTGAAATCCGCCACCGACAGCCCCGCCGTCACAATGCGGGCTCCAGCATTCGGCGAGTCATAAGCTCCGACC
The DNA here is from genome assembly GCA_043746955.1 of bacterium. Classification (GTDB taxonomy): domain Bacteria; phylum Pseudomonadota; class Alphaproteobacteria; order Rhodobacterales; family Rhodobacteraceae; genus Stagnihabitans. The sequence goes on from JAYTQA010000098.1 coordinate 2,619, forward strand.
GTCTGGGTGACCTGGGCGCCTTGCCCGGCCACAAACCCGTTCAGCGCATAGTTGCCACTGGTCAGGAAAGCCGTGGTCGTGCCGTCAAACGGCTTGGTAGGATCATTCACGATGCTTGCCGTGACCACCGCGCGGTCGATCACCCCATTGCCGGTGGCCGAGCGCGGCAGGACATAGTTGCCAAGCCGCGTGGTCCCGGTCGCAATGAAATCTGCCGCACCCAGCACCGACGAGACCGCATCACTGGTTGAGGCATTGGCACTGGCATAGGTTCCCGCCGTCTCGTCCACCGTCGCCCCCTCGCCCAGAACAAACCCGGTCAGCAGGAAATCCCCAGGCGTCAGCGTCGCCGCAGTGGTGCCGTCATAGGTTTTGGTGATCACCCCGCCAATCGCCGCCGTAAGCGTCAAGCGGTTGATCTGCAGTTTGGCGGTGTCAGTCTGGTTAAACACGTAGTTGCCGCTCGATTCCACCGTGCCGCTCGCCGTGACGATATAGGCACCGGCGTTGATCCCCGATCCATCGCCGCCCGCATAGGCAAAGTTCGGCCCGCCGCTGATCAGCGCCGCAGTGTCGGTGCCCAGAAAGCCCGCATAGGTGATCGTGCCGGTATAACCGCCTACGCCGTCATAAGGCTTGGTCTGATCCGCCAGCGACACCGTCACGGTGGCAGGCGTCACACTCAGCGTGCCCCAATCCAGTTGGTAGCCAGTGGCCGCAGCCGCCGTTGAACTGCCGAAACTCGCCTGAATCGCCGCTAAATAGGTGCCGACATTGATGTTGCCATCCGCGTTGGTCGACACCTGCAACGGGTTGATCGCATCCACGCCCCAGGTGATGCCGAAGGCCGCACCGTTCACCGTAACCCCGTCCACCTGCAGCCGAGAGCCGGTGGGAGTAAAGCCAGTGCCAAAGACCAGAGTTTCAGGGTCAAACACCAGATGCGGCGTCACCCGGTAGACCAGCCCGCGGAACAGTACACCGGGGTTGCTCAACGGATTGGCCGGATCATAGGTCACGCCGTAGTTGATTTCGACGGCGGCGAGCACGCCCAACGTGCCGGTGTCGGCATCTGGCCGGTTGGAGTATAGGTTCCACTGCCCGGCCATCGTGCCAATCGCCAAAGCGCCCGCCGCGTTCTGCACGTTCCCGCCCGCTGCCAGAATGAACCCGCCACCCCCGGTGTTGGAAAACCGGAAAGCGGCGTCCAACCCGATGTCGCCAGAGGTTTGCACGATGAAATTGCCGGTGCTGTTGATGCTGGCGCATTCGCAGGTGATCAGTGCGGTGGTGCCGGTCAGGGTCAGCCCGCTGTCTGTCGTGGTGACACGAATGTTGCCATAGGCTGTGTCGGTCGCCATGTTGCGGATATCCATCGTGCCCATGCCACCCGGGCCCACAATGGTCACGGCACTGGCGTCGATGGCTGCAGCCGTCAGAGTGATGTCACTGGCGCTGATCGTTCCGTTTCCGCTGCGATGGCCGATCCAGGCTTCATTGGTGAAAAAGTCGCCCTGCTGCAGGCTGACCTCGCCGCCCACAGCCAAAGTGATATTGCCCGACCGGGCACCGCTGGTGTCCTGTGACGAGAAGATGTTCAACTCGCCATGACCGATCATCGCATAGGCGTTGGAGTTGGTGCCGGTGAAGCCGCCCTCCAGCAGCAGATTGCCCAGAGCCTCGACCGAAATGCTGCCAGTGGCCACAACTGTGGTGGCAAGGCTGTCGGCGGTGTTGGTCCCCACATGGCCGATCTGCGCGCCACTGTTGCTTTCGCTGCCGCCGACGATGTTGATATCGCCTTTGGCGCGGACATTGATCGCCCCCGCGATTGTACCACCCGGCAACCCACCGCTGGTGTTGTAGCCAAGTTCGGCGAACCCGCCAAATCCGCTCAAATTTTGCGAGCCCTGAATCGTCAGATCATTGGCGTATACCCGCGTCGCCCCGTTCTTCGACCCAACCGCTATGCCGTTAAAACCGTCCAGATTGCCGATGACAACCGACCCGCTGGCGCTAAGTCCGACACCGTTCAGCGTGTAGCCGGCTCCGGTGGCGGTGCCGAACAGGGTCTGGCTGGCTAAAGCTGCGGCATCATAGATGCTGGGGTCAAAAGCCGCGAGGCCGGTCACCCCATCCCATCCTGCCACGATATTCAGATCGCCACCGCCCGCATTGCTGTTCTGGACCGAGGCGTTGAACCACACATCGCCCTGTGCCAGCAGCGTCAGGCTGAAGGCAGAACTCCAGAACACGTCAGAACTGACCACAATCGTGCCCGCTTGCCCGGTCACGCCATTGGTTTGCAGGATAAGGTT
>JAYTQA010000099.1:0-4914 GCA_043746955.1 bacterium
GGGTCCGCAGAGCGCTATCCGACGACATTAAACTCCGGCCCATAAGGATACTTGGTAATATCCTCATTGCCGTCTTCCGTAATCACCAGAATATCATGCTCCCGATATCCGCCCGCGCCCGGTTGCCCTTCCGGCACGGTCAGCATCGGCTCCATTGAGATCACCATGCCCCGCTCCAGCACGGTGTCGATATCCTCGCGCAACTCTAAGCCCGCTTCACGGCCGTAGTAATGCGACAGCACGCCGAACGAATGGCCATAGCCGAAGCTGCGGTATTGCAGCACTTGGTGTTCTTCAAAGAAAGTGTTCAGCTTTTGCGTCACCTCGGAGCATTTCGCCCCCGGCACCAGCAGGCTGATGCCGAGTTCATGGGCCGCCAGATTGATCTCCCAGATGCGCTGTGATGCCGCATCGACCTCGCCTATAAACAGCGTGCGTTCCAGTGCGGTATAATAGCCGGATATCATCGGGAAGGTGTTGAGGCTACATATGTCGCCGCGTTTCAGCTTTCGCGCGGTGACCGGGTTGTGCGCGCCGTCGGTGTTGATCCCGGATTGGAACCAGACCCAGGTGTCGCGGTATTCGGCCTCCGGGAAGCGCTTGGCAATCTCCAATTCCATCGCATCCCGGCCCGCCATGGCGATGTCGATCTCGCGCGCACCTGCGCGGATGGCGGCCCGGATGGCAAAGCCGCCGAGGTCGGCCACGGCAGCGCCATGGCGGATCAGGGCAATCTCGGCGGGCGATTTTACCATCCGCTGCTCGGCAGCCCCGCGCGCGATATCGACCCCGCGCTTGGGTTTTAAAAACCCGTTCAGCTTTTCGGACTGCACCAGCGTCAGATGATCGGCCTCGCAGCCGATGACCTTACCTTCGCCCGCAACCGAAGCCACCGCGCGCCAGTAATTGTCGCGCGCCCAGTCGGTGTAGGTCAGGTTGTCGCCGTGGCAGCGCCGCCAAGGTTGGCCAGCGTCGATCCCAGCCGAGATGGTGACGCTGTCGGTGGCGGTGACGACCAGGCCGTAAGGCCGACCAAACGCACAATAGAGGAAACCGGAGTAGTAGGCGATGGCATGGATCGAGGTGAATACGCAGGCGTCGATGCCCTGCAGCTCCATCAGGTCGCGTAAGGCGGCAAGGCGGTCGTCGTATTCGGACGCCGCAAACGGCAGGCTGCGCGGGCCTTGATGAAAGCGGTAGGATTGGGGGCGGGCGGTTTCGGTGGGCATTGCAGACCTCATCCCAGGGGTCTGGCACACCGGACCCCGAAAGGTCCCGGCGTACAGGACGAAAGCGAGCAGGTTCGCGGGCTTGGGGCCGGGTGCCCTTTGATCGACGCCATCGACCTTGCCTTGCGCAGTGTTGCCGCGCGGGCCGCGTTTTGGCAAGTGCCGCGTGGGGGATTTGCACCGGTCGGCAGCGGGATGGGTAAACGTTGCCGAAAATGCCCAGAAAAGTTGAGGTAAACCTGCCGAAAATCCGCGACAAATTTCCGGCAAATGGAAGGGCTTTGCCAGTGCGTGGCAACGATTTGGTAGGGCGCGCCATGTGATCCAAACGGAGCGGCCAGAACGGCCTGACGATGGAGAGTGGCATGGCGTCTTTTGTGATCACGACCAACACGACATCCGGGCAATTGGTGGATGCCGGCGAGTTTGGCTTTGTCGCGCCCGCCGGGTCGATCTTAGCCCCGGTAGGCTCGGCCGTGGTGCTGAATGGTACCGCGACGTTGATTTCCTATGGGGCGATGGCGTCGGCGACCGCGGTCGGCTTGCAACTGAACAGTGTGACCAACACCAGCGTCACCATTGCAGCCACCGGCTCGGTGATCACCGGCGGAGTGGATCTGGCGGCCGTGGCGGGCGATTTCACCGGTTTTTTCGCGTTTCACAATGCCGGCATGATCAGCGGCGGCCAGGGGATTGACCTGGTGGCGGCGGTCTCGTCGCAGATCAACATCGCCAATGATGGCTCCCTGCAAGGCCTGGGCGTCACCGAGGGGGCAGCGATTGCAGTGGCGCTGAACAACACCTCCAGCGCGGTGATTGCCAACACCGGCACGCTCTCCACGGCGGGCACCGGGGCCACGGTGCACAGCACGGGCGACGGGACCGTGACGCTGACCAACACCGGGCGTATCCTCAACGCCTCGGCGCTTGCGGTGGCGATTGACGTGGCGGGCAGCCTCACCTTGCGCAACGCGGGCTATATCGAGGGCGATGTCGCGGTCACCCAATCGGCCAATATCTTCAATTCCGGCACGATCGAGGGCAATCTTCTGCTCAATTCCTTCAACGATGCGGTGCGGATCAGCGGACTGGTGATGGGCGATGTGCGGCTGGGCAACGGTATCAACGCCTTCTGGCTGACCGGCGGGCGGGTCTTGGGCACCGTGTCGGGCGGGGCGGGCAGTGACAGCTATCATGTCGACCGCTCCGACGTGACGATCGTGGACACAACCGGCGGATTTGACCGGGTCTTTGCTTCGGTCGATTTCCGGCTCAGCCTTGGGGTTGAACAGCTGTTCCTGACCAGCGGGCCGCGCGGCTTGGTGGGCATCGGCTCGAACTGGAACAACGGGATTTTCGGCGATGCCGGCGCTGACAGTCTGCTGGGCTTGGCGGGCAATGACAACATCGACGGCGGCGCTGGCAACAACCGGATCGGCGGCGGCTTTGGCGAGGACACGCTGGCAGCCGGGCCGGGCGATGACCTCTTGGCCGGTGGCGGCGGCAATGACGTGATCCGCGTGGGATACGGCAATGACACGTTGATGGGCGGCACCGGCATTGACCGGCTCAGCTTTGATCAGATCACCGACCTTGCCGGGGTTAGCGCCAATCTGTCCACCCGGAAGGCCACATTTGCCGATGCGGGTTTCATGTCGTTCATCGGTTTTGAGGATCTGCAAGGCGGCGCATTCAATGACACGCTGACCGGCGACTACGGGCCAAACCGGCTTTTCGGCGGCAGCGGCGCGGATCAGTTGTTCGGCGCGTTGGGCAATGACACGCTGATCGGCGGCACTGGGGGCGATCTGCTGACCGGCGGTTTCGGCAATGACAGCTTTGTCTATCTGGCGCCGAGCGACAGTGCCGGCAGCGGGCTGGACACATTGCAGGGCTTCCAGCCGGGTTATGACCTGATCGACCTGTCGGCGATTGACGCGGTAGCGGGCGGGACGGACGACGCTTTTGCCTTTATCGGCGCGGCAGGTTTTAGCGCCGGGCAAGCCGAGGTGCGCGCCACCGCGTCGAATGGCACGACTTTGGTGGAGGTGCGGCTGGCAGGATCCATCGTGGATGATCTGCAGATTGTCTTAACCGGGCTTTACACTCTGTCCGCCGCGCACTTCATCCTGTAGCGCCGGGTCGGCCGGTTCGCATGCAAGGTTTCGCGACATTGGGCGCAGAGCCGTCACGCCGACCCTCTGCATGGCCCATAGCCTAAGCGGTGGCGGCAATTTTTGTGCGCAGAATCGCGGGCGGTTGGTTTCTGAACGCGGGCTTAAAGCGGTTTGCGTTTGATAAGACTCAAACAACCGCTTTACCTCTTTGTTTTTCCGCGCAGTTTTTTTCCGCAAACCGCGCCACACTTTTCGGAAATGCGCTTTAAGCCTTGCCCGCGAAATCGGCGGCGGAGTGGCGTTCTGGCACCTGTTCGGCCTCGTCGCCCCAGTTCTTGTTGACCATCCGGCCACGTTTCACCGCAGGGCGGGCGTCGATTGCCGTGGCCCATCGGGTCAGGTGCGTGTAGATGCCGACATCCAGAAACACGTCGGAATCGGCATAGCTGCGCCCCAGCACCATCTGGCCATACCACGGAAAGATCGCCATATCGGCGATGGAATAGTCGCCCGCCATATAGGTGTGATGCGCCAGATGCCGGTCCAGCACGTCCAGCTGACGCTTGGTCTCCATCGCGTAACGGTTGATGGCATATTCAATCTTTTCAGGCGCGTAGGCAAAGAAATGGCCAAAGCCGCCGCCCAGAAACGGCGCACTTCCCATCTGCCACATCAGCCAGTTCAGCGTTTCGGTCCGCATCGGGCCAGAGGCGGGCAGGAACGCGCCGAACCGTTCGGCCAGATGGATCATGATCGACCCGGATTCAAACACCCGCAGCGGTTCCGGCCCCGACAGATCCAACAGCGCCGGGATTTTGGAGTTGGGGTTGACGGCCACGAACCCCGATCCGAACTGATCGCCTTTGCCAATCGAAATCAGCCAGGCGTCATAGTCGGCGGCATGGCCCGCCTCCAGCAGCTCTTCAAACAGGATGCTGACCTTGACGCCATTGGGTGTGGCCAGCGAATAGAGCTGGAATGGATGCGCCCCGCGCGGCAATTCCGCGTCATGGGTAGCACCCGCGACCGGGCGGTTGATGTTGGCGAACTGGCCGCCGCTGGCCTGTTCCCAGGTCCAGACTTTGGGGGGGGTATAGGGGGTGGTCATCGCAGCCTCATTGGGTTGGGTTGGCTTTAGGTACCATCTGGTTTGGCCAACACAATGGGTCAGGTGCGCGGGCGGGCCGGCCAAGGCTGATCGCGCCCCGGAAAGCCTACCCGTGCGAACGGAAATTGCCCAACAAGCTGGCGGAAGGTGGCCCCCAGTGCCGGCTCCAGCGCGGCCTCCCGCGCCCAATAATAGGCCAATGCGTCAAAGCCGGGCCAATCGTTCGGCCAGTTGGGCGGGTTGATATAGCAGCAGCCAAGACAGCGGGTCTCCGCGTCGTTCATCACCGTATAGGCAAAGGAATGGCCGATGGTGAACTCGCGGTGATGCCAGGCGAGGTCGATCAGATTGTCCTCCAGCGTCAGCCCATCGGGCCAGGTGCTGCCGGGTTCCATCGCGCCCCTCAGGCGCGGGGCTGCGGCGATTACGGCGTCAAAATCCTTGACCACGTCGTGAATCG
>JAYTQA010000100.1:0-1826 GCA_043746955.1 bacterium
TCGGGTGGCCGGTCTTGGCCTTCACCGCTTTGGCGATGTCGATGTACTGATCCCAGGTGATGTCTTGCAGATCGGCGGCTTTGTAACCTGCCTGCTCCAGCAAGTCGGTGCGGTAGAACAGACCGGTCACACCCGAATCGAACGGCAGCGAATAGGTCTTGTCGCCGACCGTCGCGAGATCGACCTTGTATTTGGCGAATTTGGTGTAGTCGACCTTGCCGTTCAGCGCCTCAAACGCTTTGGGGAAGGACTGCAGGTATTTCTGGGCGCCGTAGTCTTCGATCAGCACGATGTCCGGCAGACCATCGGTGGTGCCAGAGGCCAACTGCGCCTGCAGTTTGGTTTCAAGGTCGGCCTTGGCGAAGTCGACGATATTGATCTTCACATCGGGATGTGCTGCGGAATAGCGGCTGGCCGCTTCCTTCATCGTGGCCCCGTTGAAATTCTTGTCCCAGCACCAGACCGTCACATCGGTCGCCAGCGCCATGGTGGCGGTCAAGAGTTGAATACCCGCAGCGGCCAAAAGGCTGGTCCGCCAGGCAAAGGCGAAAGGCTTCATGTCATTCCTCCCAAAATGCGGGGCCTTTGTGCTGCCCCGTCGCGCAAAGGCTAGCTTAGGCAAAAACCGCGCGCAAGTTTTTTTAGTAAAAATTTATCCGCTGCGCTGCGGCAGAGCGGTTGCGGAAAAATCGGGCGCTGTGCAAAACGCCTTAAGGTTTCGCGCTGCCCCGCCAGATCATCCGGGCCGCGAGCACGCTGCGTTTGGCTATCTGCCGCCCGGCGATCCGTTCCATCAGCATATCAACCGCCGTCTCGCCGATCTCTTCGGACGGCAGATGCACGGTCGACAACGGCGGGTTGAGAAACTGCGCCACCGAAATGTCGTTGAACGAGGCCACCGCAATTTCATCCGGAATCCGCAAACCGAGTTCGTGAATCGCGCGGTAGGCCCCGACCGCCATGTTGTCGTTGCCGCAGATCAGCGCGTCAGGCCGGTTGGGCCGCGACATCATGGCTTGGGTCAGCCGATAGCCCGCCGCTTCGGTGTTCCAGTCGATCTGGCACATTTCGGGGTCATAGCGGCCAGCGGCCAGCATCCAGTCGATATAAGCGACGCAGCGCTTTTCGCGCGCCTTGATCTGGCCCATCCGGTCATGGTCCCACCAACCGATAAAGCCAATCCGCCGAAAGCCGGCATCGCTCAACGCCTTCAACAGTTTGCGCATCGCGGCGGGAAGATCGCTTTCGACCGCGTCGATCTCGTCATCCGCAGGCGTGAAATCCGCGCAAACCACATGGCGGGCGTGGGTTTTCAGCCAGTCCAACTCGGCTGCATCATGCAGCCCGATGCAGATCAGGCCAGAGGTTTGCGCCAGCATCTTGGGGTCAGGCCGCGTCTCAGAATGATAGACTTTGACGGTTTCCAGCCGCAAGGCGGCGCAACGGCTTTCGATGCCAAGCCGCAGTCCCACGTAATACGGGTCGGCAAGCTCTTGATCCGGGGCCAGAAAATGCACGAGGGCGATTTTGGTCGGGCTTTCCACCCGGTCGGCGCGGGCCTTTTGGCGCGCGCGCGGGGTGGCGTAGTTCAGCGCCTCGGCGGTTTCAATGATCGATTTGCGGGTCTGCGGGGCGACCGACAGCGTGGCATCAAAATTCAGCACCCGCGACACGGTGGCCTGCGAGACGCCGACGGCGGAGGCTATCTGTTTCAGGGTGACCATTAGGGCTGCTGACTTTCCGGGCTTTGCGGTTGCGACGTTTGCATGGCACAAACCAGCGGCGCGGCGCAATGGCCGGTGTGGCGCGGGTTGGATCGTGGAATT
>JAYTQA010000101.1:0-13017 GCA_043746955.1 bacterium
GGGCCAATGGCTGGCGGGCGACGCCACCTTCCTGTCGGCGCCTGCCACTGGCACCGCTCTGCCGTACGCGATGGGCACGCCCGCCCATGTCGATGCCGCAGCCATCGGGGCCGAGGCCGCCTACCCCAGCTATTCCGCCCTGAGCCGCGAGGCGCGTGCCGCTTTCCTTGACAAGATCGCGGACGAGATCGAGGCGCGTGGCACCGAAATTACCGCCATCGGCACCTCGGAAACCGGCCTGCCGACCGCCCGGCTTGAGGGCGAGCGCGGCCGCACCACCGGCCAGTTGCGCCTGTTCGCCAGCCATATCCGCAAGGGGGACCACCTCGACCGCCGCCACGATGCCGCCCAACCCGACCGCAAACCGGCGCCCCGCCCGGACATCAAGCTGGTGCAGCGGCCGATCGGACCGGTTGCGGTGTTCGGCGCTTCCAACTTCCCGCTCGCTTTTTCCACCGCAGGCGGCGACACCGCATCGGCGCTGGCGGCGGGTTGTCCGGTCGTGGTCAAAGGCCACTCTGCCCATCCCGGCACCGCCGAAATCGTGGCCCAAGCCATCGAGACCGCCATTTTGTCCTGCGGTCTGCATCCGGGGGTGTTTTCGCTGGTCCAGGGCGGTCGCCGCGATGTCGGCGAAAGCTTGGTCCAGCATCCGCTGATCAAGGCCGTGGGCTTCACCGGATCACTGGGCGGCGGCCGCGCGCTCTATGACCTTTGCGCACGTAGGCCGGAGCCGATCCCGTTCTTTGGGGAGCTGGGGTCGGTCAACCCGATGTTCCTTTTGCCGGCTGCCATCGCCGCACGGGGCGAGGCTATTGCCAAAGGTTGGGCCGCCGCCTTGACGATGGGTGCGGGCCAGTTCTGCACCAAACCCGGCATTGCCGTGGTGATGGACGGGCCTGAGGCGCAGGCCTTTATCGCGGCGGCCAAAGCGGCCATCGGCCAGATCGGCGCGCAGACCATGCTGACCGATGGCATTGCTGCGGCCTACCGCTCGGGCCGCGACCGGGTCGCCGCCCAAACCGGGGTGCGCGAAGTGCTGACCTCGACCTGCGATCTGCGCCAGGCGACCCCCTATTTGTTTGAGGTGCAGGCGGCGGATTGGCTGGGCAACCACGCGTTGGCTGACGAGGTTTTCGGCCCGCTTGGCTTGATCGTCCGGGTTGGCGATGCCGCCGAGATGCTGGCCGTGGCGCAAAGTCTGGCGGGGCAGTTGACCGTGACCCTGCATCTGGACGACGCTGATACTGCACTCGGCCAAGCCCTGATGCCGGTTCTGGAACGCAAGGCCGGCCGGGTTCTGGCCAATGGCTTTCCGACCGGTGTGGAAGTTGTCGACAGTCAGGTCCACGGTGGCCCCTACCCTGCCAGCACCAACTTCGGTGCGACCTCGGTCGGCACCCTGTCGATCCGGCGCTGGCTGCGTCCGGTTGCCTATCAAAACCTGCCCGAAGCACTGCTGCCAGCCGATTTGCAATAGATCACAGGAGGATGGGCAACCTGCCTGTCTGATGCCAGATGCAGGCGCGGCAGGCTGGCCTTGCAATGCACCGTCTCGCGCCCGAAATTGAAGCCCGCCCCGCACACCCCGTGGTCGGGTGGCATCTTTTTGAGGATTTCCCAGGTCTGCCAGCGAGAAAAGCTGTGGGTTCCAGCCAACTTGCGCTGTTTGCCAAGACCGCGCATGGGCAGGATCGCGCAGAAAACTCCTGCGGTTGACCCATCGTTTGGTTGCTGCGATCCTCAATCCAAGGCAGAACGCCTATATCGAGCGCTACAACCGCACCGTCAGGCATGAGTGGCTCGACCAGCACATTATTGAAAACATAAAAGAGGCCCTAGACTACGCCACGCAATGGCTATGGACTTACAACAATGACCGTCCGAACATGGGCATTGGCAGCATCACACCCGCACAGAAACTGAAAATGGCCGCGTAAGTTCTACGAATGCACCCCATTAAAAATGGGGGGATTACCCGATCACCGGGCACGATCTGAAAACGGTCGAAGAAATCCTGTCGAAGCACGACCTCGGACGGGTTCAGGCCCTCGAGGCTTCGACGATTGCCAATCTGGCAAAGCGCAGGGCGGGAACGGTGGCTGAAAACGGCCCTGTAAACCGGTCTGCCGAACCGCCCACAGGTGCCGCTTAACCGATTGAAAAGATTGGTGGCGAGGGAGAGACTCGAACTCTCGACCCTGCGATTATGAGTCGCATGCTCTAACCAACTGAGCTACCTAGCCATGGACCGGGAAGTAGTGGACCGGGTCCGGGGCGTCAAGGCAGAATCGTGGTGCCTGAGTTGTCACGCCGAAAGCACGCTTGCGACAAGGCCATGGGTTGGCCGGGCGGCATCCAGTTCTAAAGCGGGGCTGGGCAGTTTGGCCAGCCACTCGCGCTGGCGTTTCAAGCTGCGTCCGGTGAAGGCCGGGTCATCGTAACGCGCGGCCCAGTCCATGAAAGCCCGGTGGCCGGTATGATCAGCACCGCCCGGCGCAATTGCTGCGGCACCATAGCGACCGGCTTCGCGCTGATGCAGGCGGTTCAGCCGGGTGGCGGGATCCAGCGTCAGGAACACGACCGCATCGAACATTGGGATCAACCGATCGCCCCAGCCGATCAGATCAACGGATCGCCCCAGCCGATCAGGCTGCCGGATAAAACCCAAGCACGGCGGGGCACGAACATCTGGTGCATCAGGGTCAACCGCTCGGCCTCGGTGCGCCGGTCGCGGTACGGCGGCTCGGTCGGGTGCCAGAAATAATCATCGGTGTCATGGAACGGCACCGACCACGCATCGGCCATGGCCCGACCGAGGGTTGAGACGCCGGTGCCACTGGCCCCGAAAATATGCAGACGGCAGGGTTTCATCGGGCGAGGGAACCGCAGGTACCGCCGAAAAGCAAGGCCGCCTAATGCGCATTCCGAAAAGTGTCAGGCGGTTTTCGGATAAAATGCGCGCAAAAACAAAGACCTAAAGCGGCCGTTCGATTCTTTTCAAACGCAAGCCGCCTAATGCGCCACCCTTGGTCGCCCGGATGCCGTCGCACTTACGGTGGCTTCGATGAACATGGCCCGCCCCTCGACCAGCGCCTCGCGGATGTCACGTGTGGTGGTGATATGAAGCTCCTCGGCCCCGGCGAGGCGGGCGCGGCGGACAGCCTCTGCGACCAGCGCCGCTTCAACGATGGTCAGCGCCTCCTCGCGGTCATTGTAGGTCTGCAGGCCTTGCGGCAGATGCGCGGTAAAGCGGCCCTCACCGGGCGAGGTTACCATGCCGGAAACCCGCTGGCTGATCTGGCCCACCACAGCGCCGATGGCATTGGCGACACCGGCATGTTCGGGCAGGATCATTTCGCACCCCAGGCGTTCGCCCACCGCACCGTAATAGCTGGAGGCCGATGCCCCGAGGCCCACCACCGGCACGCCAAGCCGCACCGTCACCTCCACCACGCCGCGGTGGCGGTTCATTCCCGCCACGGTCAAGGGATGCCGGGCGAGGGTTTCGGCAGGGTCGGCAAAGCCGCCATCCTCGTCAAACGCCGCCTCCAGCAGGCATTCCACGGTCTGCGTGGTCAGTTGGCCCACAATCGCAGTGGCGAGTGCCACGCCGTCCACGGCAATCCGGTCGCCCGACCCGTTGCGACGTTTTGCCAGCAGTTTCAGAGCCTTGTGCGATGCGCTGCCATCCCAGCTGTCCAGCCGTCCCAAAACATGGGCGGCGTCCGATGGGGTGACCCCGGCAATCATCACCAGCCCACGTGCTACCAACCGCTCCATCGCGGCGACCTCAAGCCGGGAAGTCAACGCCTGTGCCAAGGGCATCGCGTCCGTGACCCGCGCCAGGACATTTGCCTCACGCGCAGTCAGGCCGCCGGTTTGGCCGGGCATCGGCATCACAAAGCGCCCGTCAAATTCGCCCGCAGTATCGCAGGACAGCCAGCGATCCAAGGCGGCATGGACCATCGGGCCATGATCGACCGCGAGCAAAGACACCGGGACCAGACGGCGCGGGCCCAGCCGCAAACCGCCGGCCAGGCCAGCGGTGACCAGATGCACCTCGCTGTCGCCACCAAGGCCAGTGGTGCGCATGGCAACCGCCTCGACCATGGTGCGCAGGCCGCCGACGCGCGCGCCTTCGGGGTCAATCTCGGGCAGGCCATTGCGCAAGAGGGCTACGTCTGTGGTGGTGCCACCGATATCGCTGACCAAGGCGTCCGACGCTCCGGTCAACCAGCGCGCACCGACGATACTGGCGGCGGGACCGGACAGGATCGTCTCAATCGGCCGTTCGCGCACCATGGCGGCAGAGATCAGTGCGCCGTCGCCCCGCACCACCATCAGCGGGGCCGCGATCCCCACCGCCTGCAAATGCCGTTCACAGGCCGCGACCAGCCGGTCGATCATCCCGATCAACCGCGCATTCAGCACCGCGGTCAGCGCCCGCTTCGGCCCGTTCAGCTTGGCCGAGAGTTCGTGCGAGCAGGTGACCGGCCGGCCCGATACCCGCCGGATCAGATCGCGCGCAGCAATCTCGTGCGCGGGGTTGCGGGTGGCAAAGCGGGCGGCTACGGCAAAGCCCATCACCTCGCCCGACAAGTCCGTCACCGCCCGTTCCAGTGCGGCGACGTCCAGCGCAGCAGCCTCGCCCCCGGCGTGGTTGTGGCCACCGGGCAAACTCACCACGGGATCGCCCTTCAACGCCGCGATCAGGCCGCCGCGTTCCAGATCGTCGGGGTCAAAGCCAATGAAGATCAGGGCGACGCGGCCACCCTGCCCTTCAACCAGCGCATTGGTGGCCAAGGTGGTCGACAGCGACACCATGGCGATCTGGCCCGGTGCAAGCTTGGCCGCCGTCAGGGCCGCATCGACCGCCCTGCCAATGCCCAAAGCCAGATCTTGCCGCGTGGTCAGGGATTTGGCCTTGCCGATGACCTCATCCGCCGCCTGATCAAGGATCACCGCATCGGTGTAGGTGCCGCCGGTATCGACGCCCAGAAGGTAGGCCATACGCGTGTTCCTGTCGCTGTGTCGGGGTCGCATTTAGAGTTGCATTAACCGCAAAGGGTTAAGGAACAGGTTCGCCAGCGACGTGCAAGGTCTGGCCGCGTCATGCGCAAGCGCAAATTGCGCCAGAATGGCCGAGTGCCTCTCGCCAGAGTTGTTGCCTATCCGAAAGTTAGTCCGGCAGGGTTGCGGTCCGGGGCGCGGCCGCCCGGCGCAACCGGTCATTGATGGCGCGGCCAAGCCCAGCCTCGGGGATCGGGGCCACGGCAATCGGGCGGCCTTGGGCCAAATGGTCCGCCTGGCGCAACAGGTGGAACAGGTTTGCCGCAGCCTCGATCAGGTCCGCCGAGGGTGACAGGTTCCAATCGGATGACCCCGGCCCGAAGCCAAGGCGCACTTCACCGGGGCGGCGGTCCAAAGCCTCCAGCCGCAGGGGGGCGTCGGGGGCATAATGGCTGGCAAGCTGGCCGGGAGCGGTCGGGCGGGGACCATGGCTGCCGGTTTTAAGGGGAGCGATGACCAAAGGCCCTACCAATGCCTCAATCGCCTCCACGCCAACCCCACCGGGGCGCAGCAATTCGACCCGCTCAAAGACGCCAAGGATGGTCGATTCCACCCCCACCGCGCAGGCCCCGCCGTCGATCACGGCGGCAATCTTGCCCGCCAGTCCATCTGTCACATGCAAAGCCCGGGTCGGCGACACCCGGCCAGACGGGTTGGCGGAAGGTGCCGCGAGCGGCCCGCCAAAGCCCGCGATCAGCGCGCGTGCGACCGGGTGGGCTGGCAGGCGGATCGCAACCGTCGGCAGGTCAGCCGTGACCATGCCAGACAATCCCGCCCCCGCGCACAGCGGCAACACCAGCGTCAGCGGGCCCGGCCAGAACGCCGCCGCCAGCGCCTCTGCCCGGGCATCAAACACCGCCAGTTGCCGGGCCATGACCATATCCGACACATGGGCAATCAGCGGATTGAACCTTGGCCGGCCCTTGGCCGCATAAATCCGCGCGATAGCAAGGTCTGACATCGCATCGCCGCCCAGACCGTAAACCGTCTCGGTCGGGAAGGCTACCAGCCGGCCTTCGCGCAGCAGGGCCACTGCCTGTGCAATCCCCGCCGCATCCGGTGTCAGCACGATTGTTTTTTCGACCAGGTCTGCCATCGTGACGCCACGTCTTTCTTGCTGGAACTCCGGGCTGGGATAAGCCTAGATCCGTGCTGTCCTAACCTGCGACGCAGCCGGTGTGAAGCGGGCCATGTGAAGCAGCCCGCGTGAAACAGCCAGTCGTGAAACAGCCAGTCGTGACGGAGCGTGAATGTCCTACGCGGCCCCCCTTGCTGACTACCGTTTGCTTATGACGCTGATGGGGTTTCCGGCGGTGGCAGCCACATCGCGGTTTGCCGATGCCACGCCAGAAACCGTGGACGCCATCCTGACCGAGGCGGCGCGCGTGGCTGAAACCGTCCTCGCGCCGTTGAACCGCGCGGGCGACCAGCACCCGGCACGGCTAGAAAATGGCGTGGTGCGCACCTCACCCGGCTTTGCCGAAGGCTTTGCCGCGCTGGCAGAGGGCGGCTGGATCGGCATGGCCGCCTCGCCCGCGTTTGGCGGGATGGGTCTGCCGATGACGCTCGCAACCTGCGTGAATGAGATGACAGGCTCGGCCTGCCTTGCCCTGCAGCTCAACCCCCTGATGACCCAAGGCCAGATCGAGGCGCTGGAACATCACGCAAGCCCCGAACTGCAGGCGCTTTATATCCCCAAGCTGATTTCCGGGCAATGGAACGGCACGATGAACCTGACCGAGGCGCAGGCCGGGTCAGACGTGGGGGCGGTGCGCGCCCGCGCGGTCCCTAACGGCGATGGCACCTATGCGGTGACCGGCGAGAAGATTTTCATCACTTGGGCCGACAATGATTTCACCGCCAACACCTGCCATCTGGTGCTCGCCCGTCTGCCGGATGGCGGCGAGGGCACCCGTGGCATCAGCCTCTTCATGGTGCCGAAGGTGCTGCCCAACCCGGATGGCACGCTTGGCGCGCGCAACGCGCTGAAGGTGGTGCGGCTGGAGCATAAGTTGGGGATGCACGGCTCGCCCACCGCCGTCATGGCCTATGAAGGGGCCACCGGCTGGCTGGTCGGCGAGCCGCACAAAGGCATGGCCGCGATGTTCACCATGATGAACAACGCGCGGCTTGGGGTGGGGATGCAGGGTGTGGCGGTGGCCGAAGCGGCCTATCAGATGGCGCTGACTTATGCCACCGACCGCAGGCAGGGCCGCACGGCCTCGGGCGAGGCTGGCATCATCGGCCACCCCGACGTGCGCCGCATGCTGCTGGAGATGCGGTGCGAAACCTTTGCCGCCCGCGCCATTGGTCTGGCCTGTGCGGTGGCCATCGACATGGGCCGTGCGACCGGTGAGGCCGCTTGGCTCGCCCGTGCCGCCTTTCTGACCCCGATCGCTAAGGCTTACGGCACCGACACCGGCCTGCACGTGGCGCAACTGGGCGTGCAGGTCCACGGTGGCGCGGGTTACATCGAGGATACCGGGGCCGCGCAATATGCCCGGGATGTGCGGGTGACCTCGATCTACGAGGGCACCAATGGGATTCAGGCGCTGGACCTGGTCGGGCGCAAGATGGCGGATGGCGGTGCGGTGGCGTTCGGCTTGCTGGCTGAAATTACCGCCTCAGCGGCCGAAGTGCCGGCTGATCTTGTTGATCTCGCAGACCGCTTGGCCGCTGCTGCCGTAGCCTTGCGCAGTGCCACCACAAGCCTTCTGGCGCAAAGCGCAACCGATCGCGCCGGTGCCGCCGTGGCGTATCAACGCGGCTTCGCGCAGGTTCTGGGTGCGCATTTCCACCTGTTGGCAGCGCAGGCCGACCCGGCCCGCCTACCGCTCGCCCGGTTTGCCGTAACCCGCCTGTTGCCCCGCCACGCCGCATGGCTGGCCGAGGCGTCCCAAGGTGCGAGCGGCCTGTACCACCTGTCGCCCGCGGCGCTGCGCGCGTGACAGCCCCGATTGCGTGCCCCTTCCCCGACCCTCCGGGCGAGTTTCAGGCGGTTGAGGTGGCCCAGGGCATCCGCTGGCTGCGCCTGCCGCTGCCTTGGGCTTTGGACCATGTGAATGTCTATGCGCTTGACGACGGTGACGGCTGGACGCTGGTGGATACCGGCATCGCCTCCAAACGCACCAAAGCGGTCTGGCAGGGGCTGTTGGCGGTGACTTTGGCGGGCAAACCGGTCACCCGGCTGATCGTCACCCACCACCATCCCGACCATGTGGGTCTTGCCGGCTGGTTTCAGGATCAGGGGGTCGAACTGATCATCCCGCGCACCGCATGGCTTTACGCCCGTATGTTGACGCTGGACCAACACCGCGAACATTCGCCGCAATCGCTGCTGTTCCAGACCCGCGCCGGGCTGGACAACGACACCACTTTTGCCCGCGCGCGTGAGCAACTGTTCCACTTCAGCGACGTGGTGGCGCCGATGCCCCTGGGTTTCACCCGGATCGAGGAAGGCGCGCTCCTGACCGCCGCCGGTCGCCGCTGGCAGGTTCGCCTTGGTCAGGGCCACGCGGCGGACCATGCAACTTTGTGGAGCCTTGATGACCCGGTGATTATCGGCGGCGACCAGTTTCTGGCAACGATCACTCCAAACATCGGCGTCTATCCGACCGAGCCGGAGGCTGATCCGCTGGCCGAATATCTGACCTCTTGCGCGCATTTCCTGCCACTTGCCACCGACGCCCAGCTGGTGCTGCCCGGACACAAACTGCCGTTCACCGGCCTGCCGCTGCGGCTGGGTCAGATGATCGCCTCGCACGAAATGGCGCTGTCGCGGCTGGTGGATCATCTGTCGACCGCGGCCCCGGCGGTTGACTGCTTTGCGGCGCTGTATCGCCGCGCCATCGGCCCGGCAGACCTAAGCCTGGCCCTGGGCGAAACCCTGGCCCACCTGAATTGCCTGCACCACCAGGGCCGGGTGACCCGCACCCTCTCGCCAACCGGCGCTTGGCTTTGGCAGGCCAGCTCCTGAACAGCGCCAAAATGCGCACACCCCCCCGTGACAGTTTCGGACTAATCAGGTAAGGCCGGGGTTTAGGGCCAAGTGCGCGCCGATGGACAGTTTGGAGACGGAAGAACATGAGCGATCAGGTTGGCGGCCACGCAGGTGATCATGGCAGCGATCACGGGACCAATCACGGGACCAATCACGCTGCGGGCAGCATGGACATCCGCGCGCAGGAACGGACATTTGCCGGCTTTATCCGCATTGTCACCTGGGGGGTCGGGATTTCGTTCCTGACCCTGATCATCATGGCGCTGGCCGACGGCTAAGCTTTGCCCGCTGCGTGGCCGGACCTCCGCTTCGGCTTTCTCTGACCTTGGAAGGGATCATCGGATGCTGCGCCGTCTTTTCCTGCTTGCAGTCACCGCAGCACTTGCCGCCTGCTCCGCCGATCACAAATCTGCCAGCGATGCCGAGGTGGCTGCGGCAACCTATGTCGCTGGCCCGCCCGCCTCGATCACGCTGATCACCTCGATCAACGGGCGCAGCGGTGCCGGGGCGCATTCGGCTCTGGTCATCAATGGCAGCCAGCGGGTGCTCTATGATCCGGCCGGCTCGTGGGAGCTGACCGGCGGCCTTGCGCCCAAACGCAACGATCTGCATTTTGGCATGACCGCGCCGTTTCTGAAAAGCTATG
This sequence comes from bacterium, assembly GCA_043746955.1. Classification (GTDB taxonomy): domain Bacteria; phylum Pseudomonadota; class Alphaproteobacteria; order Rhodobacterales; family Rhodobacteraceae; genus Stagnihabitans. The sequence continues at coordinate 9,720 of JAYTQA010000101.1, forward strand.
TCGATTTTCAGGCCGGGGGCGTTTTTTACGTCGTCTCGCAAACTTTACTGGTCCCGCAAGTGGTCGCCGATCAGGCGATTGCCGCCGCAGTGATCCAAGGCGCCGCCCCCAAGGCCTATTGCTCGCACTATGTCTCGGCGGTGCTGCGCCGCCTGCCGGGGTTGGATGCGCTGCCGGAAACCTTCTTTCCCAAAGTCCTGTCGCGCGGCTTTGCCAAAGTGCCCGGCGTGACCGGGCTAACCATCACCGGCGATGACAGCGGCTTGGCCGATCCCGCAGCCGCCAAAGCCATCAACTAAGTCCCGGCGGAAGGACGAAGGGGGAAACCTTGCGGATCTTCGGCGTTATTCTGGCAGGCGGTGCAGGACGGCGGATCGGCGCTGACAAAGCGCTGGTGGCTCTGGCGGGCAAGCCCTTGATCCAATGGGTGGCCGAAGGTTTCGCCCCGCAGGTGGAAGCTCTGGCGCTGTCGGCCAACGGCGACCCTGCGCGCTTTGCCGCTTTAGGTTTGCCCGTCCTGCCCGACGCCTTCCCCAAAGGTCCGCTGTCCGGCATCCTTGCCGCCCTAACATGGGCCGCACCGCTTGGAGCGACGGCGGTGGTGAGTGTCCCCTGCGATGGCCCGTTTCTGCCGCCCGATCTGGTGCCACGGCTCTGCCGCGCCGGGCAAGCTGGCACGCCCGTCCTCGCCACCAGCGGCACGGATCTGCATCCGACCTATGGCCTGTGGCCGATCGACCTGATCGCCGGGTTGCAAGCCTTCCTCGCCTCTGACGCCGTGCCCCGGGTGCGCGACTTTGCCGCAGCGCAGGGGGCTACCATGGCCAGCTTCCCGCCCGGCAGTTTCACCAACGCCAACACGGTTGAGGATCTGGCCCGGCTATCTGCCCAACTGGCGCGCGGCGCGTGAGCCGGTTTGACCTTGTGGCCGTGGTGGATTGGTCCGCCTCCAGCGCCAAGCCCCGGACCCGGCCACAGGCAGATGCGATCTGGGTCGGGCTTGCGTCCGCCCGCGGCGTGGTCGCGACCTATCACGCCTCCCGCCACGCGGCGGAACTGGCGCTGAACCGGGTGATTGACCTGGCACTGGCCCAAAACCAACGCCTGCTGATCGGTTTCGACTTTCCGATCGGCTACCCCGATGGCTTTGCCGCCCGGCTGACCGGGCAGGCCCGCGCTGCTGCCGTCTGGGCCTGGCTGGATCAGCACATCCTGGATGGCCTAGACAACGCCAACAACCGCTTTGCGGTGGCGGATCAGATCAACCAGCGGTTCGGCGCGACCCCCACCGCCCCGGGCCCGTTCTGGGGTCGCCCGGAAAGCCAGCCATTCCCGCACCTTGCCACCCGCAAAACTGTCGACTACGCAAGCATTGGCCTCACTGAGCGTCGCCGCGTCGAACAGATCATCCCCCGCGCCCAACCGGTCTGGAAACTTTACACCACCGGTGCGGCGGGCAGCCAAAGCCTGACGGGCCTGCCCATGATCCACCGGCTGTCACAGCGCGCCCACGTCGCCGTCTGGCCGTTTGCGCCGCAAGCTGAGGTAACGCTGGCTGAGATCTACCCTTCGCTCATCGCGCCCGCCGTCCGCGCAGCCCTGACCCCTGGCGCGATCAAGGACGAGGTGCAGGTTCGGCTTTTGGCGCGCGCGTTGTGGAGCGTCAGTCAGACCGGAGCGCTCGCCGCCGTGCTTGCAGACCCGCCCGCCGCAACCCGAACCGAGGAGGGTTGGATCCTTGGCGCAGGCCATGCAGCAGCCCTATCGGCTGCGCTATGACCGTGGCCTGCACCTTGCACCTTGGTTTGCCCGGCAACCTGCGCGCCCAAGCGGCGCAGCTTTACTGGCAGGCGTTCGGGGCAAAATTGGGCTTTGTCATGGGCCCGGAACCCCGCGCGCTGGCTTACCTGGCCCGGGTGATCCGCGCCGATCACGTCATCATCGCTGTGTCAGACCAAGGCCGCCTGCTCGCTCTTGCCGGCTTCAAAACGCCGCAGGGCAGCTTTGCCGCCGGTGGCCCGGCTGATCTGCGGACCAGTTACGGGCTGGTGGGCGGCTTCTGGCGCGCACGCCTGCTCAGCTGGCTGTCGTCCGAGATTGACAACGAGAACTTCCTGCTCGACGGGTTGTGCGTCGCACCCGACCTGCGCGGCCAAGGTCTTGGCACCGAACTTCTGTCCGCCATCAGTGCCGAGGCGCGGTTGCGCGGCTATCCCGCCGTCCGTCTGGATGTGGTTGACAGCAACACCCGCGCCCGCGCGCTCTACGGCCGTCTGGGCTTTGCGGAAACCAAGCGCCAAAGCATCGGCCCGTTGCGGCACATCTTCCACTTCCGCTTTGCCATCACCATGCTGCGCAAGGTCTAATTCCGTCCGCAGCCCCGATTTTCTGGCGATACATGTCCCACGGCAGTGTGCGCAGTCTGCGGCGAGCAGCGACAAAACCGCTAAGCAGGCGGGCGTGAAACCCACCGGGGGACAGCTATAATCCCAGCGTCAACCCGCCAGCGCGCCGGCCCGCACCCACCACTCCGCATGCACCAAGGCCAGCGCCTCTGCCGCCGATGCAGCTTCGGCGGCCGTTGCATAAAGCCCAAAGCAGGTGGCCCCGGACCCCGACATCCGCGCAATCAGACAGCCGGAGGTGGCCCAAAGTTCGGCCACCACCGTACCAACTTCCGGGGCGAGCGCGCGGGCGGCAGGCTCCAGATCGTTGCGACAGGTCTGCAGGTACTGCGCCAGGGCCGCTGCATCTGGCCAAGGCTCAAAGGCGGGCAATCCCGGATTATCATGGCCGGTCAGGGCTTTGAACACATCCGCCGTGGCCAGCGCAAAGCCCGGGTTGACCAGCACGACATGAACCGGGGGCAGGGTGACCGGGGTGATCACCTCGCCAATCCCCGCCATCCGTGCCGGCTTGGCCGCGAGACACACCGGCACATCGGCCCCCAAAGCCAGCACATCTTCGGCAACCGGCATCGGGCAATCCCACAACTCGGCCAAAGCCTCCAGCGCCGCCGCCGCATCGGCCGACCCGCCGCCGATGCCAGAGGCTACCGGCAGATGCTTTTCCAGCGTGATCGCCGCCCCCTGCCCCAGACTGATCACCTGCGCCGCCCGCATCACCAGGTTGTCGGCCCCGGCGGCCAAGCCCATGCCCATCGGTCCTGCGACGGTCAGGGTCAGGGTTTGCGCCGCCTGCACCACGATCCGGTCGCCAAAATCGGCAAAGGCCACCAGACTGTCCAACAGGTGATAGCCATCCGCGCGCCGCCCGGTGATGTGCAGCGCCAGATTGA
>JAYTQA010000102.1:0-1823 GCA_043746955.1 bacterium
CTGCCCCGAACCTTGAACCGGACAGGAAGCCATGGGCCGTCACGACATCACGCTCAATCCCTTTGGCAGCCCCTCTGGCAGCCGCACCGCGCTCGCCACCGGGCTTTACGCCGCAACCCCCGTCCTCACCGCGCTCGGTTGGCAAACCATGGCCAGCCTCGCCCCCGGTGATCTGATCCTGACCCGCGACCTTGGCCTGACCCCGGTCACCGCCAGCCATGCCGAACTGCGCCCCGCGCTGTGGTCGGTCCGCCTGCCCGCTGGGGCCTTGGGCAATGACGCCCCGGTCATGCTGCCGCCCGGTCAGCCCGTGCTGATCGAATCGCGCTTTGCCTTGCCGTTCTGCGGCGAATGCATGGCCCTCGTCCCCGCCATGGCGCTGGAAGGCTGGCGCGGCATCGCCCCCCACGTCCCGGCGCAGACCGAACCTATCCTGCAACTCCGCCTGCAACGCCCCGCTATCGGCTTCATCGGCCCCGGCGTGATGGCCGGGTTTGACAGCGTCGACCCCATCGCCTTCGACCTCAAACAGCTGTTGCAAGCCCCGACCCGCCCGGTCCTGCCGCTTGCGGCCGCGCGTCATCTGGTGGCCAGCCTGATCGCCGCAGAGGCTGGCAAGTCGCTGCGCTCAGTTCACGCCACCGCCTGGACGCCGAACCGCGCGTAAAACCCGTCACCCTTGGCCGCCAGATCGCGCAACAGCCCCGGCGCCGCAAACCGCGCGCCATGGCCCTGCGCCAGCCCGTCACAGATCGCCACAGCGCGGCGCGCCCCGATCATGTCAAGCCAGGAAAACGGCCCGCCCGACCACGGCGCAAAGCCCCAGCCCAGAATCGCGCCGACATCGCCCTCGCGGATATCGGTCAACACGCCGTCCTCCAGCGCCCGCACCGCCTCCAGCACCTGCACCATCAGCAAGCGGTGCTGCACCGTCACCAGTTCCGGCTGCACCTTCGCCACCGGCCAGCGCGCCAACCCCTCCCACAGCCCGACCCGCTTGCCCGCCGCGTCATAGCTGTAGAACCCGGCCTTGGCCTTGCGCCCCATCCGGCCCTCCGCCGCCAGCGCGAACACCACCGCGTCGACATCGTCATCCGGATATGCCGCGCCCAGCGCCGCCTTGGTCGCGCGGGCGATCTTGATGCCCAATTCCAGCGAAATCTCGTCCACCAGCTGCAATGGCCCGACCGGCATGCCCACCAACCGCGCCGCGTTTTCCACCAGCGCCGGTTCCACGCCCTCCGCCACCATCCTTATACCCTCGTTGATATAGGGCAGGATGCAGCGGTTGGCGTAAAAGAACCGCGCGTCATTCACCACGATCGGCGTCTTGCGTATCTGCCGCACGAAATCCAGCGCCTTGGCCACCGCCCGCGCGCCCGTCGCCTGACCCTTGATGATCTCGACCAAGGCCATCTTGTCGACCGGGCTAAAGAAATGGATGCCGATAAACTGCTCCGGCCTGACACTCACCTGCGCCAGCCCCGATATCGGCAGGGTCGAGGTATTGGTCGCAAAGATGCACTCACTCCCCACCGCCGCCTCGACCCGCTTTGTCACCTCGGCCTTGACCTTGGGGTCCTCGAACACCGCCTCGACGATCAGATCGACATCGCGCAGCGCCGCATAATCCGTCGTCGCATTGATCCGCCCCAGCACAGCCTCCTTGTGCTCCGCCGTCACCTTGCGGCGTTGAATGCCCTTGTCCAGCAAGTCCGCCGAATGGGCCTTGCCGCGATCCGCCGCCTCTTGCGCCGCGTCGATCAAGACCACCTCGATCCCCGCATTTGCCGCGACATAGGCGATCCCCGCCCCCATCATCC
>JAYTQA010000103.1:0-1817 GCA_043746955.1 bacterium
GCGACGATTTGCAGCAGATGAAGGCGTGGAAAGAAGCGGCGCTGCAACTGGAGCAAAAGAACGCCCGGCTGCTGGATTTGAATCAGGTGCGGCTGGACCCGATGCTGACCCATGTCACCGGGGTGGTGCTGGCCGATTCAGGCTCACCGTTCCGCCAATCGGTGCTGTTGAATGTCGGCGCGCGCGATGGCATCCGCGACGGCTGGGCGACGATGGATGGTTTGGGTCTGGTCGGCCGGATTTCGGGCGTGGGCGAGCGGACGGCGCGGGTGATCCTGCTGACCGACAGCAACAGCCGGGTGCCGGTCGAGGTCCAGGCCACCGGGCAAAAGGCGATTTTGTCGGGCGACAATTCGACGCTGCCGCCCCTGGATTTTCTGGAACACCCCGATCAGGTGCAGCCCGGCGATCAGGTCGTCACCTCGGGCGATGGTCAGGTGTTTCCGGCGGGGCTGCTGGTTGGCACCGTCGCCTTGGGCACTGACAAACGCTTGCGGGTGATCCTGGCGGCGGATTACGAACGGCTGGAGTTTCTGCGCGTGCTGCGCAGTCAGGCGGCGGAACCGATCACTGACCCCGGCGCGCTGCTGGCTCCCGAACCGCCGCAACCCTTGCCGCAGGGCTTTCAGGGGCCGCTGTTGCCCGGACCCGCTGTGGCAACCGGGGGTGGCAATGGCTAGGGACTGGATCAGTTCGATCGTGCTGCACCGCCTGCTGTTTCTGACCGTGGCGGTGGTGCTGATCTTTGTCCGGCTGTTGCCGTTGCAAACTGCGGCGGGCAGCCTGCCGGGGCCGGATTTGCTGTTGTGCCTGATCTTTGCCTGGACGGTGCGCCGACCGGAATACCTGCCGGTGCTGATGATCGCCGGGGTGGTCTTGTTGGAGGATATGCTGCTTATGCGCCCGCCGGGGCTGTGGACCGGCCTTGTGATATTGGCATCGGAATTCATCCGGGGCCGGGTCGCGCTGACCCGCGAATTGAACTTTGGCGTGGAATGGCTGTTGGTGGCGGGACTGATGCTGGGCACGTTCCTGGCCTACCGGCTGGCGTTTTCGCTGTGCTTTCTGCCACAACCGGCGTTCGGCTTTGCGCTGGTGCAAATCCTGTGGTCGGTGATGGCCTATCCGTTCGTGGTCGCCCTGTCGCGCTATGGGCTGGACCTGCACAAGCCCGCGACCGGAGAGTTGGACACCTACGGGAGGCCATTGTGAGACGCACGGCGCGGGATACCGAGGACAGCGCGCGGCGGATCACCCGGCGCAGCCTGTTCATGGGCGGCTGCATGACGGCGATGATGGCCGGGCTGGCCGGGCGGATGCGCTATCTGGGGGTGGACGAGGCGGCGCAGTTCCGGCTGCTGGCCGAAGAAAACCGCATCAATATCCAACTGATCCCGCCGGCGCGCGGGCTTATCCTCGACCGCAACGGCAAGCTGATCGCGGGCAATGAGCAGAATTACCGGGTGGTGATCACACGCGAAGGCGCGGGCGATGTGCAGATCGTGCTGAACCGGCTGAGCCATCTGATCCCGATGACCCAAGGCGACATGGACCGGGTGGTCAAGGATGTGGCGCGCAACGCGTCTTTCGTGCCGATCCCGGTGGCCGACCGGCTGAGTTGGGACGAATTGTCAAAGGTGGCACTGAACGCCCCGGCCTTGCCCGGGGTGACGCCGGATGTCGGCCTTAGCCGGGTCTATCCGCGTGACAGCGATTTCGCGCATGTGGTGGGCTATGTCGGGCCGGTGTCGGAAGGTGATCTTGCCGGGGTCGAGAATCCCGACCCGCTGCTGCATATCCCGAAATTCCAGATCGGC
>JAYTQA010000104.1:0-4865 GCA_043746955.1 bacterium
GAGCGGCAAGCACGTGCTCTGCGTCTACGACGATTTGTCCAAGCATGCCCAATCGTATCGTCAGCTCTCGCTCCTGCTCCGCCGTCCGCCGGGCCGCGAAGCCTATCCGGGCGATGTGTTCTACCTGCACTCGCGTCTGCTCGAGCGTTCGGCCAAGCTGAACAAGGACTTCGGTTCGGGTTCCTTGACGGCGCTGCCGATCATCGAAACGCAGGGCGGCGACATTTCGGCGTTTATTCCGACCAACGTGATCTCGATCACCGATGGGCAGATTTTCCTGGAAGGCGAATTGTTCTACCAAGGCATCCGACCGGCGGTGAATACCGGTCTGTCGGTGTCGCGCGTCGGCTCCTCTGCGCAAACCTCGGCGATGAAATCGGTCGCGGGCAAGGTGAAGCTGGAACTGGCGCAGTACCGCGAAATGGCGGCCTTCGCGCAGTTCGGCTCCGACCTTGACGCTTCGACCCAGCAGCTTTTGAACCGCGGTGCGCGTTTGACCGAGCTGATGAAGCAGCCGCAGTATTCGCCGCTGACCTCGGCCGAGATTGTCTGCGTGATCTATGCCGGCGCCAATGGCTATCTTGACAAGGTGCCGGTGCGCGACGTGGGCCGGTATGAGGCCGGGATGCTGAAGCATCTGCGCACCAAGGGTGCAGCGCTGCTGGCGGATATCACCAACAAAGACCGCAAGGTTGCCGGTGATCTGGAAAAAGCGATCCGGGCCGAACTGGACGCTTTCGCCAAAGACTTCGCGTAATTTAGGTCCGGGAACCCAAAATGCCCAGTTTGAAGGACTTAAAGAACCGGATCAGCAGCGTGAAGAACACGCGCAAGATCACCAAGGCCATGCAGATGGTTGCCGCAGCGAAACTGCGTCGCGCGCAGGATGCCGCCGTTGCCGCCCGGCCCTATGCTGCCCGAATGACATCGGTGATGGCCGGTCTGTCGGCCTCGGTCGGCAACAGTGACGGCGCGCCCCGGCTCTTGGCGGGCAGCGGGTCCGACAAGGTGCAGCTTTTGGTCGTGATGACCTCGGAACGCGGGCTGTGCGGGGGCTTCAACACCACGATCGTGCGTCTGGCCAAGGCGAGGATCGCGGAATTGTTGCTGCAAGGCAAAACCATCAAAATCCTCACCGTTGGCAAAAAAGGCCGCGAACAGATGAAGCGGGAGTATGGCCAGTACTATGTCGGTCATGTCGACTTGACGGATGTGAAGCGTGTCGGCTACGCCAATGCGCAAGGGATCGCGCGTGACGTTCTGGCCCGCTTTGACCATGGCGAATGCGATGTGGTCACTCTGTTCTACAACCGCTTCCAATCGGTGATCAGCCAGATCCCCACCGCGCAACAGGTGATCCCGGCGCATTTTGACGGCGTGGCAGCACCTTCGACCTCGTATGACTACGAACCGTCGGAGGAGGAGATCCTCGCCGACCTGCTGCCGCGCGCTGTGGCCACGCAGGTCTTCACCGCGCTACTGGAGAATGCGGCCTCCGAACAAGGGGCACGGATGTCCGCGATGGACAACGCCACCCGCAACGCGGGCGACATGATCAACAAGCTGACCATCGTCTACAACCGCTCGCGTCAGGCCGCGATCACCAAGGAACTTATCGAAATCATTTCGGGCGCCGAGGCGCTCTGAGGAACCGGAGAGACGATTATGTCACAAGGCAAAATCACCCAGGTGATCGGGGCTGTGGTCGACGTGCAGTTCGATGGCGCGCTGCCAGCTATCCTGAACGCTGTGATCACTGACAACAACGGCAAGAAGCTGGTGATGGAAGTCGCCCAGCATCTTGGTGAGAATACCGTGCGCTGCATCGCGATGGACGCCACCGAAGGGCTGGTCCGTGGGGCGGGCGTGTCGGACACCGGTTCGCCGATCATGGTGCCGGTTGGCGATGCCACCCTTGGCCGCATCCTGAACGTGATCGGTGAGCCGGTCGATGAAAAAGGCCCGGTCAATGCGACGGAGTATCGCTCGATCCACCGTCCGGCCCCGAAGTTTGACGAACAGGCGACCGAAAGCCAGATCCTCGTGACCGGCATCAAGGTGATCGACCTGCTTGCGCCCTATTCCAAAGGCGGCAAGATCGGCCTGTTCGGCGGCGCGGGCGTGGGCAAGACGGTTCTGATCATGGAACTGATCAACAACATCGCCAAAGTCCACTCGGGCTATTCGGTGTTCGCCGGTGTGGGCGAGCGGACCCGTGAGGGCAACGACCTCTATCACGAGATGATCGACTCCGGCGTTATCAACCTCGAGGATATGACCAAGTCGAAAGTGGCCCTGGTTTACGGTCAGATGAATGAACCGCCGGGTGCGCGGCTGCGCGTCGCTTTGTCGGGTCTGACCATCGCCGAACAGTTCCGCGACCAGTCCGGCACCGACGTTTTGTTCTTTGTCGACAACATCTTCCGCTTTACCCAAGCCGGTTCCGAAGTTTCGGCATTGCTGGGCCGTATCCCGTCGGCTGTGGGCTATCAGCCGACTTTGGCGACCGATATGGGCCTTTTGCAGGAACGGATCACCTCGACCAAGAGTGGCTCGATCACCTCGGTGCAGGCGATTTACGTGCCAGCCGACGACTTGACCGACCCGGCACCTGCCACCTCCTTTGCCCACTTGGACGCCACCACCAACCTGTCGCGCGCCATTTCGGAACTGGGGATTTACCCGGCGGTTGACCCGTTGGACTCGACCTCGCGGCTGATGGACCCGCGGATCGTGGGGGAAGAGCATTACAACGTCGCCCGTTCGGTCCAGACCGTGTTGCAACGCTACAAGTCGCTGCAAGACATCATCGCCATCCTTGGCATGGACGAACTTTCGGAAGAAGACAAACTGACCGTGGCACGCGCCCGCAAAATTCAGCGTTTCCTCAGCCAACCCTTCGACGTGGCGAAAATCTTCACCGGGTCGGACGGCAAGCAGGTACCCTTGGAAGAAACCATCAAGTCGTTCAAGGCGGTGGTGGCGGGTGAATATGACCATCTGCCGGAAGCGGCATTCTACATGGTGGGTGGCATTGAGGAAGTGAAAGCCAAGGCGCAGCGTCTGGCTGCGGCGGCGGCCTGACATGGCAGGTACAATGCAATTCGACCTCGTCAGCCCGGAGCGCCGCTTGGCGTCGATGGCGGCGAGCGAGGTGCAAATCCCCGGCGCCGACGGCGATCTGACCGCGATGGAGGGCCACGCGCCGGTTCTGGTCGGCCTGCGCCCGGGCATCCTGCGTGCCGGCGGCGCCGAGGGCACCAAGGCCTATGTGGTGACCGGAGGATTTGCCGAGATCAACGCGACCAGCGTGTCGGTTCTGGCTGAGCAAGCGGTTCCGGTGGAAGAGGTGACCCCGGCGCTGCTCGACAAGCTGCTGTCCGACGCAACGGAGGCTGCCGCCATCAACCCCGACCGTGACGCAGCCGACAAAACGGTGGCTGATCTGGTGGCGCTGCGGGCATCTTTGGCCGCGCACTGAGTGTTTCGAGCCTAAAGTGACAAGAAAGGCCCCGATTGTCCGGGGCCTTTGCATTTGTTGACGTTTTCCTGACTATTTTTTTGGCTAAGTTGAGCCAACGACGGGTTACAGATGAAGCGCATCGCCTCAGGCAAAATCGGCATTGATCAGGGCAGCAGGGTCCTGTTTTCGGACTTTGCCGATGGCGGGGCCATGTGGACCGGGCAAGGCGACCGGGAATGCCGCCATCCGATCACCTTCAAGGAACCCTTCCGCGACCTGCCCGCCGTGATGGTCGGCATGTCGATGTGGGATATTGACCACAAGCACACCTCCCGCGTCGATATCAGTGCCGAAAAGATCACCAAAAAGGGCTTCGACCTGGTGTTCCGAACCTGGGGCGACACCCGCATCGCCCGGGTACGGGCCGATTGGACCGCGATTGGCGCGCTGAAGGATGATGACGATTGGGAGATTGCGTGACGGGCAAGCCACCCCACCGGGTCAAGACTGCGCGAATTGCTTGTCGGCCAGGTAGGCGGCGTGGCTGATGCCAAGCAAGGCCAGAAACCCGGCGCTGATGGGCGGAAAAGCTCCGATCATGCCGGGCGTGTTGGCTATGGTTTGCCAAAGATCGCCGCCATAGATGCCAAGAACCAGCAGCGTGATCACAAGCTTCTGAAATTTGCTGGCATCAATGTTCTGTACCCCTTCGAAATCCCCTATCACCATCTCAATCCAACGGGCCTGCGCGGGGTCAGCCTTTGTCAGCACCCGGCCATCCTGTTTTTGGAGTCGCGTCTAAACCTTGTTGCTTCTGCACATCATCAGCGGTTGCTGTTGTTATTTCACTTCGCTTGGCATCCCTGATGGCCGCAGCCGTTACGGCGGTGAAGGCAGGCAAACCCAAAAGCGCCCAGATTTGCAGCGGAATATCAATGTTGAGCGCGCAATGGGCATCCCCGACTTGCATGAAATTGTGGATGCCGATGCAAGCCAGCGAGCCGATCAAAAGCACTGTCCAGCAGATCAACTGGAACCGCGACAGGCTGATCCGGTTATCACTGTCGATCAGAATGCCGTCCCAGCGCTGGCAAACACTTTTGCCGAGCCAAGCACTCGCGATTACAATCAAGGCAAGTGTGACGATCCAGGCCGTCTTCGCGTAGAGGCCGAAGGCGCCTACAAGAATAACATTGCCCGCCAGCGCAACCGCAATCAGGATCAGAAATATCCCGATGGTAATGCTCTCCGACTCTATGCCAAGACAGGAAACGCACAGAAAGTCGGGTCTGGCAAATAACGGTATTTTAGAGCGTGTCGCCTTCATTTGGTTTCATATCCTGCGGCGTGGAAGTAGTTTTGGCATTCATGTTGTGGGAAGAGGTCGCAGACCGTTCCGACG
>JAYTQA010000105.1:0-29184 GCA_043746955.1 bacterium
TCCAAACACCTGCGCGGCGATTTCAACTACGCCTGGCCCACGGCGGAAATTGCGGTGATGGGGGCCAGGGGCGCGGTCGAGATTCTGTACCGCAGCGAGTTGGGCGACCGCGACAAGATCGCCGCCCGGGTCAAAGACTATGAAACCCGCTTTGCCAATCCGTTTGTGGCCGCAGAAAAGGGCTTCATCGACGAGGTGATCCGGCCCCATTCCACCCGCAAACGCGTGGCCCGCGCCTTCGCCTCACTGCGGGGAAAAAAGCTGACCAATCCATGGAAAAAGCACGACAATATCCCTCTTTAGCCCAAGGTTCCCGATGCGCTGGCTTACAATTCTTGGTTTGATCCTGCCGTTGCCGGTCTGGGCCGGCGATGGTCTGAAATTGCCGTCCGGTCAGAAGGTCACGCTGATTGAAACTCTGGCCAACATCCCCGGCAGCGACGGCCTGGCCATGCGCTATCGCTTCTTGGCACCGCAGATCGCGCGGAAGGGCGGCACGGTCAGCGCCGACACCGCGGGCAAGGATATGGAGTGGCTGTGCAACACCTATGCCCTGCCGCGCCTGCCCACCAACGGCCCCCAGCCGGTGGAGATCATCATTTCGATGTCGGACCGCGACGTGCCGTTTGGCGAGGACCATCCCGAGGCCACCCAATTCTTCAACTCTTACAGCATTGCCGGTGGCACCTGCGAATGGGAGATGTTCTAAAGTGCCAGCCGCCAGAAAGAACCGCCTATGCTGAAACATCGCGGTTTTCCCGGACGTCTGCCGGGCACCGATTTCCAATTCGTGATCCGGCGCGCCAACCTCAAGAAAGACGGCGTCGCCAAGATCATCAAGCGCGAACGCTACAAGGACCGCAAAAGCACCGACCGGATGGCGGATGAAGGCTTCATGGCAGCCCTCTGGCAGTATTTCGGCGCAGCGCCATTCGAGCGGGGCAATCTGGATGCGGGCCGCCTGTCGTGGCTTTATGGCCGCGAGGTGGTGGCAGCCGAAGACCCGTTCGACCCGGCAAACTATGAGGCGATGCTGAAGATTGACGTGGCGCGCGCGCGGTCGGCTTTCCCGGCGGTCTTTGCCGAGGATGCCCTGAATGTGTTGGGCGATGCCGATGACGACGGCTGGGACGACTAGGCATGGTTCCGCTGCAGCCCCTGCTGTTTTGGCAACATCCGGCGCAGGGCCGCTTCGCCCAGGTTTTGGCCTTTGAAACTGCAGGGGCGATGGCCCAGGTTGGTCTTAGGGTTGCGGCGCACCATGCCAAAGCCTGCCTGCGTCAAGATTGTACCCCTTCCCTTAGCCTTGGGCCTGATCCGTCACGGGTCGGGCCCCGTTCCGGCGGGGTTTCCGCTGCGGCATGTGCGGAACCTTGCCAAAGGGCAAAATCAGCCTTTGCATCTCCGCTTGAAACAAGGGCTTGTGCACCGACAATAACCCTTCAACGAGGCAGTTCTGCATGTATAAATCTTTCGCGGCTTTCGCCCTTCTGTCCACGCTTGCCATCGCGGGCTGCAATGGCCAGCCGATCAATTCCAATTGTGCGGCGCTTGGCGCCGTGGGTGGTGCCGCCCTTGGCGCTGCGACCAAGAACAATCTGGCCCAAAGCGCCATTGCGGGCGGCGTTCTGGGGGCGGTTGCGGGCAATCAGGGCCTGTGCCGCTGATCAGGCTGACGCTGCGACGTCAGGCAGCGGTTTGACATCAAGGGCCATCCGGGCAGTGCTCCGGGTGGCCTTTTTGTTGGCGATGGCCCCGGCAGAGGGCTGCGCATCTGGGGAGGGTGCCTGATGTTCAAGAAGATCCTGATCGCCAACCGGGGCGAGATTGCCTGCCGGGTGATCAAGACGGCGCGCCGGATGGGGATAGCCACGGTGGCGGTCTATTCCGATGCGGACCGGGGCGCTTTGCATGTGAAGATGGCGGACGAGGCGGTCCATATCGGCGCCTCGCCTGCCGCGCAAAGCTATATCGTGATCGACAAGATCATGGCGGCGGTGCGGGCGACCGGGGCAGAGGCGGTGCATCCGGGCTACGGTTTCCTGTCGGAAAACCGCGCGTTTGCGGCGGCACTGGAGGCGGCGGGGGTGGTGTTCATCGGCCCGCCGTCCTCGGCGATCGAGCAGATGGGCGACAAGATCACCTCCAAGAAAATCGCGATGGCGGCGGGGGTTTCGACGGTGCCCGGCTATATGGGGATTATCGCCGATGCGGCCGAGGCGGTGAAAATCGCGGGCGAGGTCGGCTATCCGGTGATGATCAAGGCCAGTGCCGGTGGCGGCGGCAAAGGCATGCGGATCGCCTGGCATCCGGGCGAGGTGCTGGAGGGCTTTCAATCCTCGCAGAACGAGGCTGCCGCCAGCTTTGGCGATGACCGGATTTTCATCGAGAAGTTTGTGACCCAACCGCGTCATATCGAAATTCAGGTGCTGGCCGACGAGCACGGCCATACTTTGTACCTGAACGAACGCGAATGCTCGATCCAGCGGCGCAACCAGAAGGTGATCGAGGAGGCGCCCTCGCCGTTCCTCGATGCCGCTACCCGCAAGGCGATGGGCGAGCAGGCCTGCGCTTTGGCCCGTGCCGTGGGCTATACCAGTGCGGGCACGGTCGAATTCATCGTCGATGCCAAGCGCAATTTCTACTTCCTTGAAATGAACACCCGCCTGCAGGTCGAACACCCGGTCACCGAGCTGATCACCGGCATCGACCTGGTCGAGCAGATGATCCGGGTGGCCAATGGCGAGGCTTTGCCGTTCACACAAGCCGACATCAAAATCAACGGCTGGGCGATGGAATCGCGGCTTTATGCCGAAGACCCTTATCGCAAATTCCTGCCCTCGATCGGCCGGCTGACCCGCTATCGCCCGCCAGTGGAAGGCCCCACCCCGCAAGGTGGCATCGTGCGCAACGATACCGGCGTGTTCGAAGGCGGCGAAATCTCGATGTTCTACGACCCGATGATCGCGAAACTCTGCACCTGGGGCCCGACCCGGCTGAAAGCGATTGAAGAAATGCGGCTGGCTTTGGACACGTTCGAAGTGGAGGGCATCGGCCACAACCTGCCGTTCGTCGCCGCCGTGATGGACCATCCGCGCTTCACCTCGGGCAATATCACCACCGCCTTCATCGCCGAGGAATACCCTGACGGCTTCAAAGGTGCCACGCTTGACCCAGCCCTGATCCGCCGCGTGGCCGCCGCCGCCGCTGCGATGCACCGCGTGGCCGAGATCCGGCGCACCCGGATTTCCGGCACGATGGACAACCACAAACGCAAGGTCGGTGACCAGTGGGTGGTGGATATCCAAGGCGAACGCTTGGCCGTGACCATCGCCGCCGATCCCGAAGGCTCGACCATCAGCTTTGACGATGGCCCGCCGCTGCGGGTCAAATCCGACTGGAAGCCCGGCCAGCCGCTCGCCCGCCTCAGTATCGACGACCAGCCTCTGGTGATGAAAGTCGCCAAAATCCCGATGGGTTTCCGGCTGCGCCTGCGCGGCGCCGACCTCAAAACCCTGGTCCGCACTCCGCGTGCCGCCGAGCTTGCCCTGCATATGCTGGAAAAAGCCGCGCCCGACACTTCGAAATACCTGCTGTGCCCGATGCCCGGCCTGTTGGTGAAACTGGCGGTGGCAGAGGGCGATGAGGTTGAAGAAGGCCAGACCCTTGCCACGGTCGAGGCGATGAAGATGGAAAACATCCTGAAAGCCACCCGCGCCGGTGTGGTCAAAAAGATCAATGCCAGTGTGGGGGTCTCGCTCAAAGTCGACGACATCATCCTCGAATTCGCCTGACCCCGTTTTCTGTCCAAAAATATCCCACGGGTGAGCCATTTGCCCGCAGGGCGAAGAAATGGCGTAAAGGGGGTGTGAAACCCCCGGTCCGCCGCCCGCCAAAAGGACAAAGCCATGCCAACCCGCGCTGACTGGGAAGCCCTCGCCGCCCGCGAACTCAAGGGCCGCTCGCCCGAAAGCCTGAGTTGGGTGACGCTGGAAGGCATCGCGGTCAAGCCGCTTTACACCGCCGAGGATGTGGCCGATCTGCCCCACATCGGCGGCTACCCCGGCATAGCCCCGTTCACCCGTGGGGTGCGCGCCACGATGTACGCAAACCGCCCGTGGACGATCCGCCAATACGCGGGCTTTTCCACCGCCGAAGCCTCCAACCTTTTCTACCGCAAGGCGCTGGCGGCTGGTCAACAGGGTGTGTCGGTTGCATTCGACCTTGCCACCCACCGGGGCTATGACAGCGACCACCCGAGGGTCATCGGAGATGTTGGCAAAGCTGGCGTGGCCATCGACTCGGTCGAGGATATGAAGATCCTGTTCGACGGCATCCCGCTGGAGAAAGTCAGCGTTTCCATGACGATGAACGGCGCGGTGATCCCGGTCCTGGCCGCTTTCATCGTGGCCGGTGAGGAACAGGGCGTCCCGCGCAAGGCGCTGTCCGGCACCATCCAGAACGACATTCTCAAAGAATTCATGGTGCGCAACACCTATATCTACCCGCCGGAACCCTCGATGCGGATCGTGGCCGATATCATCGAATATACCGCGCGCGAGATGCCGAAGTTCAACTCGATCTCGATCTCCGGCTACCACATGCAGGAGGCCGGGGCGAACCTGGTGCAGGAGCTCGGCTTCACCCTGGCCGATGGCCGCGAATATGTGCGCACGGCTTTGGCAAGGGGCATGGCGGTCGATGATTTCGCCCCGCGCCTGAGCTTTTTCTTCGCCATTGGCATGAACTTCTTCATGGAGGCGGCCAAACTGCGGGCCGCGCGACTGCTGTGGCACCGCATCATGACCGAATTCGGCGCGCAAAAGCCCGAGAGCCTGATGCTGCGCACCCATTGCCAGACCTCTGGCGTCTCACTGCAGGAAAAAGACCCCTACAACAACGTCATCCGCACTGCTTACGAGGCGTTGGCGGCGGCACTGGGCGGCACCCAGAGCCTGCACACCAACTCGTTTGACGAGGCGATGGCGCTGCCCACCGAAGCCTCCGCCCGGATCGCGCGCAACACCCAATTGATCCTGCAAGAGGAAACCGGCATCACCCATGTCGCCGACCCGCTCGCCGGGTCGTACTATGTGGAATCTCTCACCGCCCAACTGGCGGCAGAAGCGTGGCAGCTGATCGAAGAGGTCGAAGCCCTTGGTGGCATGACCAAGGCCGTAGCCTCCGGCATGCCCAAACTGCGGATTGAAGCCACAGCCGCCCAACGTCAGGCGATGATTGACCGGGGCCTGGAAGTCATCGTCGGCGTCAACAAATACCAACCCGAAACCGACACCGCCGTCGACATTCTGACCATCGACAATATCGCGGTGCGCGACGGCCAGATCGCCCGCCTGCAAGGCCTGCGTACCACCCGCGATGAAGCGGCCTGCCAGACAGCCCTCGCCGCCTTGGAAGCTGGCGCCCGCGGTCAGGCCAACCTGCTCGAAGCCGCGATCACTGCCGCCCGCGCCCGCGCCACGGTCGGAGAGATTTCCACCGCGCTGGAAAACGTCTTTGGCCGCCACCGCGCGGACAATAAAACCCTCGCCGGAGTCTACGGTGCCGCCTATGACGGTGATGCGGGTTTTGAAGCCATTCAGGCCGATATTCAGGCTTTCGAGGCCGAAGAAGGCCGCCGCCCCCGGATGCTGGTGGTCAAGATGGGCCAAGACGGCCATGACCGGGGCGCCAAGATCATCGCCACCGCTTTTGCCGACATGGGGTTTGACGTCGACATGGGGCCTTTGTTCCAGACGCCCGAGGAGGCCGCCCAAGATGCGATCGACAACGACGTGCATGTCGTGGGCATCTCGTCCCAAGCCGCCGGTCACCGTACCCTTGCGCCGAAACTGGTCGCGGCGCTGCAGGCCAAGGGTGCTGGCGATATCCTTGTGGTCTGCGGCGGCGTCATCCCGGTGCAGGACTATGATTTCCTTGAATCCCAAGGCGTCAAAGCCATCTTCGGCCCCGGCACCAATATCCCCAAGGCCGCCGCCGAAATCCTGAGCCTGATCCGCGCCGCCCGCTAACCTATTTCATCTGTCCCTAAATATCCCACCGGTAAGCCATTTGCCCGCAGGGCGAAGAAATCGCGCAAGTGGAGGGTGTGAAACCCTCCAGCGGTGTCAACATGCCAAACGTCCGCCAAATCAGCGGGCCGCGTTTTTATGTCTGCGAAGGGGGGAAGTGCGGCAACCTCTGGGAGGAGGATGAGGTTGCCGCTGGTCCGCGCGCCCAAGGGAGGAGGATAGGGCCCGTCGTACATCGTTAAGCGCAGCTGAAAGTCAGCGCCCGAATTTGTGCGGCAGCACCGGGAGGAGGATGGCGCCGCCGCCATTTGCTTTTGCCCGGGAGGAGGTGGGCGCCAGCGAATTCTAAATGGCGGCAACCTCAGGGAGGAGGTTGAGGTTGCCGCCGGTCCGGGTGCCCCGAGGGAGGACAAGGGGCCGCCGAAGTCTGGCCGCATCACCACATTCTGGCGACACGACCGGTGTAGAAAAGCGACGACACCAGGGAGGAGAACAGTGTCGTCGCACTTGACCAGTGATCGGCAGGGAGGAGGTTGCCGGTCAGGGGCAAGATTAAGCTTCAGCGCCGGTCACGGAGTCAAGAACTTGCCTGACCGACGAAATGCGATCTCAGACTTTATAGGCCGCCTCATAGGCGATATCCGCAATGCTGGCGCGCGCCAGCCCCAGGTCGGCCAGCTCGCGGTCAGACAGGCCGTTCAGTTCGAACCGGGTCTGGTTGTAGACGCGGCGACGCTCGATCAAGTCGGCTGCCACTTTGACGATTGCCGCAAACCGATCAGAAAAGCTCACCTGAGCCGTGCGGGTAGAATTCATATATGCCATCTTAAGCCTCACATTCTTGCCTTCGCGGCGGTTCCCTCAGACGGCTTCGTCGTGCGGTCCGCTGCTTGTGACACCAAGATGGGGCAATTGCTGCACCTGCACAATAGCCCGCTGAATCAATGCCGCCATGCAGCATACGCATGGCTCAACTTCACAAAAAAGTCATGTTAATCAAGATACTCGTTGAATTTTTGAGCATTTGGTCAACCCGCTCTTGCCCTTTGCTGCAAAGCGGAACAGGCTGCCTATGCCTTGGGCAGAGGAGAAACAAATGTCCGCCTCGCGCGAAGATGTGGTGGCAGTGCTGGCGAAAATTGCCACCCCCGGCGGTGGCAATCTGGTGAGCGACGATCTGATTCGGGCGCTGAGCGTGGAGAGCGGTCTTGTGCGATTCGTGATTGAAGCGCCGACACCCGATCAGGCCCGCGCCTTGGCCCCGGCCCATCTGGCGGCAGAGGCGGCGCTGAAGGCTCTGCCGGGCGTCACCAATGTGCAGGCGGTGATGACCGCGCACGGACCTGCGGCAGGGCCTGCGGCCAAACCGGCTGAACCGCCCAGCCTGAAATTCGGTGGCCATGCCACGCCGCATCAGGGTGGCCCGGCGCGGGTGACCGGGATTGACCGGATCATCGCCATCGCGTCCGGCAAGGGCGGGGTGGGCAAGTCCACTGTGGCTTCCAACCTCGCGGTGGCTTTGGCACGGGCAGGCCGTCGGGTTGGCCTGTTGGACGCCGATATCTATGGCCCGTCGCAGCCGCGCATGATGGGCGTCTCCAAACGCCCGGCCTCGCCCGACGGCAAGATTATCGAGCCGCTGGTGGCGCATGGTGTGACCATGATGTCGATCGGCCTGATGCTCAAGGAAGATGAGGCGGTGATCTGGCGCGGCCCGATGTTGATGGGTGCTTTGCAACAACTGATCAATCAGGTCGCCTGGGGCCGCCTGGATGTGCTGGTGATCGACCTGCCGCCCGGCACTGGCGACGTGCAACTGACCTTGGCACAGCGCACCCATCTGACCGGCGCGATTGTGGTCTCAACCCCGCAGGACGTGGCTTTGCTGGATGCGCGCAAGGCGCTGGACATGTTCACCAAGCTGAAAGTCCCGGTGCTCGGGCTGATCGAGAACATGTCGACTTACATATGCCCGAACTGCGGCCACGAGGCGCATATCTTCGGCCATGGCGGGGTCGCGGCCGAAGCGGTGAAGCTGGACCTGCCGTTCCTGGGGGAATTGCCGCTTAATCTGGATGTGCGGATCGCTGGCGACGCTGGCACGCCGATTGCTGCGACCGATAGCCCGCTGGCCGAGCCCTATCTGCGGCTGGCGCGCCGGCTGATTGACGGCGGGATGGGCTGAGGCGGCGGACAGCGGCGCCCTGCCGCCCTTTCACCGCGGCCCGCCGAAGTTCGATTGGCCCCGGCCCTTGTGGCCTGTTCGGCCTGTCGGCCTCTGCGGAGGGTGTTTTGGCGGAGCGCAAATCGTTGCGGGCGGCTGGTTTTGGGAAATCGCCCCACCGGTTTCACCTGGCGCCACAGCCGTCGGAAAATATCCCCAAACCGTCCGGACACCCTGGGTCACGCTTGGGTGATTCGGCGTGATTCGGCTGGGAAATCGCCCCACTTGGGTCGAAGATCCCGAAAATAGCCGCATTTGCACCGATTTTGCACCGGCGGGGGCGGTTTTTGCAGGGCCGGCAATCGTCTAAATCTAGCGATTCATTTCACCAAACCCACCACCTGTGGGTAAATCGGCCACCACATCTTGCCACGCACCCCAAGTTCGACCAGCTAGTGGGGCGATTTCCCAAGAAATCCCTTGAAATGGGTCACGCTCCCGTGCATAGTTTGTCCCAAGAGATGGGCAGTACCAAGGGCGGACGACAAGCCCAAACAAAAGAGCCAGAGGCAGGTTCATCAGGCTACCCCTCTCGAAAAAAGACCAGTGAATCCGGCGCGTGACGCGAGCAGACGTCTCCCCCAAGACGGCGCGCGAAGCTGGACGCCCAGCGATGGGACAGTCGGCGGACCTTGCGGTGGCAGCAGCAAGGTCCGCCGTTTTCTTTTTATGCCCGAGCGACCGGGCCACAAGGAGGCGCACAGCGCCGTGACGACAGAGACGTTCAGGGGCGAACACTATCTGAAGGTAGATGCCAAGGGCCGCGTGATGCTGCCCGCCCCGTTTCGTCATGTCTTTGATTCCACTGACAAACCGCAAGCAGGCATGGGCTTTCAGATGCTCTTGGTCTATGGCGGGTCGGACCGCGCCTATGTCGAAGGCTTCACCCAAGGCGGTGCCGCCGATCTGGACCGCCGGATCAGTCAGCTTGCGATGGGGTCGGACGAATACGAACTGGCCAATGCAATTTTCTACGAACAATCGGTCAGCGTGGAAACCGACAAGGATGGAAGGTTCAGCCCGCCGCCACAGGTGCGCGAAAAGCTGGACCTGCCCAAGGACGAGGTCGAACTCGCCTTCATCGGGTCCAAGCACAGCTTCCGTTTGTGGCGCGCCGACACCTACCGCAGCCAGCGCAAGGCGGCGATCAAGGCGCTGGAAGCGAAGCTTCTGGCCGGAGCCGACCCGCTTTCGCTGCTCAAGTCGACCACATAGGGGGCCGCCGTGGAACCAAGCGATCCGCTGCCCGGTCGCCCAGAAGACGCCAAATCGGCCCATATCCCCGTGCTGATGCGCCCGATTTTGGCCGCTGCCGCCCCGGTTTCCGGCGTCTGGCTGGACGGTACCTTTGGCGCGGGCGGCTATGCCAGGGGCTTGCTGGAGGCGGGGGCGGCCCGCGTCATCGGTATCGACCGCGACCCACTGGCGCATCAGATGGCGGCAGTCTGGGCCGGGGCTTATGGCGACCGCTTGCGGCTGGTCGAGGCCAGGTTTTCCCAGCTTGACACGCTTGCAGGCGAACCGCTGGACGGTGTCGTGCTTGACCTTGGCATCTCCTCCATGCAGATTGACCAGCCGGAGCGCGGGTTTTCGTTTCAAAAGGACGGCCCGTTGGATATGCGGATGAGCCAGCACGGTCCATCCGCCGCCGATCTGGTGAACACCGCAGGCGAGGGCGAACTGGCCGATATCCTCTATCTTTACGGCGAAGAACGCGCCTCGCGCCGGATCGCCCATGCGATTGTCGAGGTCCGTGCCAAGACCCCGTTCGCCACCACCCTGCAACTGGCTGCGGTGATCGCCCGCTGTCTGCCACGCCCCAAACCCGGCCAAAGTCATCCCGCCACCCGCAGTTTTCAGGCGCTGCGGATTGCGGTGAATGCCGAATTCAGCGAACTGGCCGAGGGTCTTGCCGCCGCCGAACGCGCGCTGAAACCCGGCGGGCTGCTGGCGGTTGTGACCTTCCATTCGCTGGAGGACCGGATCGTCAAACGGTTTTTCCAACTCGCCTCGGGGGCCGAGGCCAACGCCAATCGCTATGCCCCCGAAAAAGCCGCCACAACCGCGCGGTTTGACCTGTTGACCAAGCGCGCCATCGAACCCGATGCGGCAGAACTGGCGCTAAACCCCCGCGCCCGATCGGCCAAGTTGCGCCTTGGCCGCCGCACCGCGGCGCAGCCCGTGGCCGTCAACCCCGCCGATATCGAGGTGCCGCAAGCCCGCACCGCCCACCAGACCCGCACCTCCCAAACCCGCACCGCCCCCGATAAAGGAGGCCGCTGAATGCGTCCGCTCCTCTACCTGATGTCGTTTGCCGCCGTGCTGTTTCTGGCCTTCTGGGCGTACCGCGAAAACTATGCGACCCAGCATCAGTTAAAGCAAATGGCCGCCGTGCAGGACCAGATTGCCGCCCTGCGGGACGAGATTGCGATGCAAAAGGCCGAATGGGCCTATCTCAACCGCCCGGACCGGCTGCGCGAACTGGCCGCGATGAACTTTGACCGGCTGGGCCTGATGCCGATTGAACCGCAGCAACTCGGCAACGCCGATCAGGTGGCGATGCCCGTAGCCCCGCCTTTGGTCATCACCGGCACCGTCGCCACCGAAGGCAGCCTGCCAAATGTTGCAAATTCCGGGCCCGATATCACCGCGAAAACCGATAAGTCCGGGGAGCAAATTCCATGATCCGCACGCCCCTTCGCCCGCTCGCCCGCATCCTTGATGCCCGTGCCAAGGGCGAAAACCCCGATGCGATTGAGAAAGAAAACCTCGCCATCCGGCACGAGGCGATGCGCAATACCGCGCGAACCCGCGCCGAAAAGCGGCTGCTGATCCTGGCGTTCGGGTTTTTCATCGCGTTTTCGGTGATCGGCGCGCGGATGGAAAGCCTTGCCGCCGCAACACCCATCGAGCCCCGCGCTGCAGCCGGCGGCAGTGAGATTACCGCGCAAAGGTCGGATATTCTGGACCGCAATGGCCGCATCCTCGCCACCAACATGCAGACCTATTCGCTATACGCCCAACCACGCGACATGGTGGACCCGGCCCATGCCGCCACCGAACTGGCCGCGATTTTCCCCGACATGGACGCCAAGGCGTTGGAGCGGCGCTTTACCGACGGCCGGTCTTTCCTGTGGGTACGCAAGGTGCTTTCCCCCGAACAGATGCAGAAGGTCCATGAAATCGGCGACCCCGGCCTGTATTTCGGCCCCCGCGACATGCGGCTTTACCCCAATGGCAACCTCGCCAGCCACATCCTTGGCGGTGCGGCCTTTGGCGCGGAAGGTGTCGACAGTGCCGAGGTCATCGGCACCGCCGGGATTGAAAAGGCGCTCGACACCCGGCTGCGCGACCCCGCCCAATCCTCCAACCCTTTGACGCTGTCCGTCGACCTGACCCTGCAAGCGAATGTGGAGGAGGTGCTGGCGACCGGCATGCACACCCTGCAGGCCAAGGGCGCGGCCGCGATCCTGATGGACGCGCATACCGGCGAAGTGCTGGCGCTCGCGAGCCTGCCCAACTTCGACCCCAACGACCGCCCGGCGATTGACCCCACGATTGACCCGTCCGATAATCCGCTGTTCAACCGCGCCGTGCAGGGGGTCTACGAATTGGGGTCGACCTTCAAAATCTTTGCCGTCGCGCAAGCGCTGGACCTTGGGCTTGTCACCCCCGACACGCTGATCGACACCAAGCAGCCGTTCTTCTACGATGGCTTCAAGATCAACGAATTTGACAACCATAACTACGGCCCGTCGAAAACCGTGTCCGATGTGATCGCGGTATCCTCCAATATCGGTGCCGCCCACATCGGCCTGATGATCGGGCCGCAACGGCAAGAGGCTTTCCTGAAAACCATGGGTCTGTTGGATGCGCCTTTGCTGGAACTGGCCGAGGCGCCCTCGGCCCGCGCCCTGGTGCCGAAGAACTGGAGCGGCATTGTCACCGTCACCGCCTCCTATGGCCATGGCGTTTCGACCAGCCTTTTAAACCTCGCCGCCGCCTATGCGACCATCGCGAACGGCGGCCTCAAGGTCACGCCGACCCTGCTGCATTCCGATAGCCACATTCCTGGCCCGCGGGTCATCACCGCCAAGACAGCCATGGCCTGCGTGCAGATGATGCGCCGGGTGGTGACCGATGGCACAGCGACCTTTGCCGATGTGCCGGGCTATGCGGTGGCTGGCAAAACCGGCACGGCGGAAAAGCCGCGCAAGGGCGGCGGCTATGACAAAGACAAGGTGATCAACACCTTCGCCTCGGTGTTTCCGGCCAATGATCCGAAATATGTGCTGGTGGTGACGTTGGACGAGCCGGTGGAGACCGCCGGTCTGAAACCGCGACGCACCGCTGGCTATACGGCGGTGCCGGTTGCGGGCGAGATCATCCGCCGCGTCGGCCCCCTCTTGGGCCTGCGCCCGCAGATCGCGCAAGTCAGCCTCGCTGCCGTGTCAACCGGTGTGTCGAATGGCGGGTCAACCGGCGGGTCACCCAAAGGCACGCGTGCCAGAACCGCCGTCAACGCCGGATTGGCCCCCGCCACCAACGCTGGCACCAACACCGCCACCAACGCCGCCAGCAACGCTGCTAGCAGCACCGCCAGCAACGCTGCCCCCAAAGAGCCTTTGGCGCAGGAATGAAACCGCCGCCCAAACCCCGACCTGCCAAACCCCAGCCTGCCAAAACGCAACCTGCCAGACCCCAACCTGCCCGACCCCAACCTGCCCGACCCCTGTCATCTTTGGGCCTTTCAGCACGGGCAGGCCGCGACCCGATCCTGACCGGCCTCACCGCTGACAGCCGCGCGGTCCGCCCGGGCTTCCTGTTCGCAGCCTTGCCCGGCACTGCCAGCCATGGCGCGGCCTATATTGCCACCGCCCTCACCAACGGTGCCGCAGCCATCCTGACCGACGCTGTCGGCGCCAGCCTCGCCGCCGCGAGCCTCGCGGCATCCCCCGCAGCCCTTGTGGTGGCGCAAGACCCGCGCGAGGCCCTCGCCCGCGCCGCAGCCCTGTGGTTCGGCCACCAACCCGCCACCATGGTAGCTGTCACCGGCACCAACGGCAAAACCTCGACCGCGACCTTCTGCCGCCAGATCTGGATGCAGTTGGGCCATGCCGCGATCAACATCGGCACCACCGGGGTCGAGGGCGCATGGGAGGCGCCCAGTGCCCACACCACGCCCGACCCGATCACCCTGCACGCCATGCTGGCCGACGCCGCCGAGGCCGGTGTCACCCACGCCGCGATCGAAGCGTCCTCGCACGGTCTTGACCAGCGCCGCTTGGACGGAGTGCGCCTCAACGCCGCCGGTTTCACCAATTTCACCCAAGACCACCTCGATTATCACAAAACCTTCGCGGCCTATTTCGCCGCCAAATCCGGCCTGTTCACCCGGGTTCTGCCGCCCGAGGGCGTGGCAGTGATCAACCTGAACGACCCCAAAGGCGCGCAGTTGGCGGCGATTGCCCATGACAAAGGCCAGAACGTCATCAGCGTCGGCCACGCCGCCAATGCGGATCTGCGCATCATAGCCCAGCGGTTCGATGCCACCGGCCAAGACCTGCGGTTGTCCTATAAAGGCACCACCCACCAGACCCGGCTCAACCTGATCGGCGGTTTTCAGGCGGAAAACGTCGCCCTGGCGGCTGCATTGGTCATGGCGGCCGGCGCACCGCCCGGCGACGTTTTTGCCAGCCTCCCCCACCTTACGGGTGTGCGGGGCCGGATGCAGTGCGCCGCCACCCGCAAGAATGGTGCGACGGTGTTTGTCGATTACGCCCATACGCCGGACGCCATCGCCACCGCCCTCAAGGCGCTGCGCCCGCATGTGATGGGCCGCATCGTCATCGTGTTTGGCGCTGGCGGTGACCGTGACCGCACCAAGCGCCCGCTGATGGGTCAGGCCGCGCGCGACCATGCCGATATCCTGTTCGTGACCGACGACAACCCCCGTTCGGAAGACCCGCGCCTGATCCGTGCCGCCATCCTCGCCGCTTGCCCCGACGCCACCGAGGTCGGCGACCGTGCCGAAGCCATCCTGCGCGGCGTCGATGCCCTTGGCCCCGGCGACGCCCTGCTGATTGCCGGCAAGGGGCATGAGACCGGTCAGGTCATCCAAGGTGACATCTACCCGTTTGACGACGTGGAGCAGGCGAGCATTGCCGTCGCCGCACTGGACGGCGTGATATGATCGGCCACCCCCACCACCTAGGGCGCTACCGCGCAACGCGCTGCCCAGACCAAGGCGCGCACGACTTGCACATTCTACCGCCATTGGACGGTTGGCTATGATCGGCCCTCGGTTCCACGAAAGCTGCACAGATATCCCGCGACGCTCCACCCAGACCAAGGCGCGCACGACTTGCACATCCTACCAGTCCCTGGACGGTTCGATATGATCGGCTCCCGGTTCCACGCAGGGCGCGCAGGTATCGCGCAACGCGCGGCCCCGGCAAAGCTGTGCCAAGCTACACCTCACGCCGCCGCCAGCCTAGGGTGTGCCTTGCCGAACCACTTCCGCCACCCATCGCACGGGCAACCCAAATGACCCTCTGGACCGCCTCCGAAGCAGCCCTTGCCACCGGCGGCACCACCACCACCGCATGGGACGCCACCGGGGTTTCCATCGACACCCGTACCATCGCGGCGGGCGATCTGTTCGTGGCCCTGTCCGACAGCCGCGACGGTCATGATTTCGTGGCGGCAGCCCTGGCCAAAGGGGCCGCCGCAGCGCTGGTCAGCCACATCCCGCAGGGGCTGTCGCCGCACGACCCGCTGCTGATCGTCCCCGATGTGCTGGCGGCGCTGACCGCATTGGGCAAGGCTGGTCGCGCCCGCAGCCGGGCGAAGGTGGTTGGCGTCACCGGCTCGGTCGGCAAAACCTCGACCAAGGAAATGCTGCGCGCCATCCTGTCCGGTCAGGGCAGCGTCCACGCCGCCGAGGCCTCCTATAACAACCACTGGGGCGTGCCGCTTACCCTCGCCAGATTGCCCGCCGACACCGACTATGCGGTGATCGAGATCGGGATGAACCACCCCGGTGAAATCGCCCCGCTGTCGCGCCTGACCCGTCCGCATGTCGCCCTGATCACCACGGTGGCTGCAGCACATCTGGCGGCGTTTGAGGACATCGCTGGCATCGCCACCGAAAAAGCCGCAATCTTTGAGGGGCTTGAACCTGGCGGCACCGCCATTGTGCCCGCAGACCTTGAGGTGACACCGATCCTGATCGACGCGGCCCACCCGCACGCAGCGCATATCCAGACCTTTGGCGCCACCCCCAATGCCCGCTACCACCTGACCAGCGCCACCTTAAGCGAGACGGCCACCATCATTCGCGCTGACCGGGCGGGCGACCGCTTCATCTTCAAAGTCCTGTCCCCCGGCCGTCATTTCGCGATGAACGGGCTTGCGGCGCTGGCGGTGGCCGACGCGCTTGGCCTTGACCCTGCGATTGCCGCCGCTGACCTTGGCCGCTGGTCGCCGCCCCAAGGCCGTGGCACCCGCGAGCGCATCGTGCTCGATGCCGTCGAAGGCTACGGCTTTGAGCTGTTGGATGACGCTTTCAACGCCAACCCCGCCTCGATGGCCGCCGCCTTGGACGTGCTGATCGCCGCTGTGCCGCAAGACGGGCCGGGCCGGATCGCCCGAGGCCGCCGCGTCGCGATTCTGGGCGATATGTTGGAGCTTGGCCCGACCGAAGACGCCTTGCACCGTGCGATCGCCCAGCATCCCGGCCTTGACAAAATCAGCCAAATCCACTGCGTCGGCCCAAGGATGCAGGCGCTGCACGCCCTGTTGCCCCGCGCCCAACGCGGCGAGTGGGTGGCAGAGGCGCACGCGTTGATCCCGCGTGCCCGCAGCCTAGTCGATGCCGGGGACGTGGTGCTGGTCAAAGGGTCCAAAGGGATAAAAGTCGCATCACTCGTTGACGCCTTACGCAAATTGGGTCAATCCGCACCGACCAATACGGCGGTTTATGGCTTTGGAGGGGAATGAATGCTCTACTGGATGACGCAATTTGCCACCGGCGGCGGGCTGTTCAACCTGTTCAAATACATCACCTTTCGGGCCGGTTGCGCCTTTCTGACCGCTTTGGTGTTCGGCTTCATCTTCGGGCGACCTCTGATCGACTTTCTCCGCCGCAAGCAAGGCAAGGGCCAGCCGATCCGCGATGATGGCCCGCAAAGCCACTTTTCCAAGGCGGGCACGCCGACGATGGGCGGGCTGTTGATCCTGTCGGCGCTGATGTTTTCCACCTTCCTCTGGGCGCGGCTGGACAGCCCCTATGTCTGGATCGTTTCGCTGGTGACACTTGGCTTCGGCATGATCGGCTTTGCCGACGATTTCGCCAAAGTGACCAGGCAGAACACCAAGGGCGTGTCGTCCCGGGTCCGGATGCTGCTTGGCCTGCTGATCGCGGCGCTGGCCACTTATGCGGCGGCGAATTTCCACCCCGCAGCCCTGCATAACGAACTGGCGCTGCCGGTGTTCAAGAACGCGCTGTTCAACCTTGGCTGGTTCTTCGTGCCGTTCGGCATGTTCGTGATCGTGGGATCGGCCAACGCGGTCAACCTGACCGACGGTCTGGACGGCCTCGCCATCATGCCGGTGATGATTGCTGCGGCGACCCTTGGCATCATCTCTTACGTCGTCGGCAACTTTAATTTCGCGGAGTATCTGGGTGTCCATTTTGTGCCCGGCACCGGTGAGATTCTGATCTTCACCGCCGCCCTGTTCGGGGCAGGCCTTGGGTTCTTGTGGTACAACGCCCCGCCGGCGGCGGTGTTCATGGGCGACACCGGCAGCCTCGCGTTGGGCGGCGCGTTAGGTGCCATCGCCGTCTGCATCAAACACGAGATTGTCCTGGCCATCGTCGGCGGGTTGTTCGTGGTGGAGGCTTTGTCGGTGATCATCCAGGTCCTGTACTACAAACGCACCAAGAAACGGATTTTCCTGATGGCCCCGATCCACCACCATTTTGAAAAGCGCGGCTGGGCCGAACCGCAGATCGTGATCCGGTTCTGGATCATCAGCCTGATTTTGGCGATGGTGGGTCTGGCGACGCTGAAGGTGCGCTAAGCGCACCCTTGTCGCAACCCCCGCGCCATGCCAAAGTCGGGATGCCACGCCCAACCCTTGGTCCCTATGCCGCGCCCGATGCGCCTGACCCCCGACCTCGTCGCCCGCGTGCCGCCTCACGCCGGGACCAGTGGCAAGCTTGTCGGCCGCACGGATTTGTCAACCGATGAGGATATCGCCACGGTAGCCGCCGATCTTTTGACCGGTCGTCCGGCCAGTGGCGAGGTCTGGATCTTCGCCTACGGTTCGCTGATCTGGGCCCCCGAGTTCGACCATGTCGAGGAACGGCTTGGCCTCTTGCGCGGCTGGCACCGGTCGTTCTGCCTCGGCTGGGTGCGGCTTTACCGTGGAACCCCGGAACGCCCCGGCATCATGCTGGCGCTGGACCGGGGCGGGGCGTGCAAAGGCGTCCTGTTTCGCCTGCCGCCAGACGCGATGGAAGCCAACCTGCACAAAATCCTGCGGCGCGAGATGCCGATCAAACCCACCGGGAAACCCTCCGCCCGCTGGATGACTGCGGAAACCGCCCAAGGCCCGCTCCGCGCCATCGGCTTCCCGATCAGCCGCAAATCCAACAGCTACCTGCCCGGCCTGACGACCGAGCAAGTCGTGCAGGCCTTGGCCACCGCCGCAGGCGAACGCGGCTCGATGGCGGAATATCTGCATTCTACGATCACCCACCTCGCGCAGCGCGGCATCCATGACGGCTACCTCTGGCGCATGCAGGCACTGGTGGCCGACCGTATCCAAACCGAATACCCCGCCTGACCCCGATTTGCGCTTGGCCCAAATACTCCCGCCGGAGGCTCTTAGCCCAAGCCGGTTGGCGGCACGCCAGAGGCGAGAAAAAACGCTTGCGCGGCAGCGATCTACTGGATCACCAGCAGGACGCTTTACCAACTACCGGTATTGCCCATGCTGGCCCAAGGCTCGGCTGGCGCAAGCGCGGCACCCATCTGCAACAGCTCGATCGACACGTTGTCGGGGCTGCGCACAAACGCCATATTGCCATCGCGCGGCGGGCGGTTGATCAGCACACCTGCCGCCTGCAACTTGGCGCAGATCTCGTAGATGTTGTCGAACTCGTAGGCCAGATGGCCGAAATGGCGGCTGTCAGAGGGCAACCCGGTATCGCCATCCCAGTTGCAGGTCAGCTCGACCGGCGCCTCGGGCTGGCCCGGTGCCGCCATGAACACCAAGGTAAAGCGGCCCTTGTCGTTGGTGTAGCGCCGGATCTCCTCCAGCCCCAAAAGTTTGTAGAACGCGATCGACTTATCAAGGTCCAGCACGCGGACCATCGTGTGCAGATAACGGATTTTCATCAGGTGCCCTCCAAGGCTATCGGGCCAAACTTAACAGCAAAGCCCCGGAAGGCCAGATCAGAAGCGCGACCGCACCGACAGGCCGATTCCGACGGTCTGGGTGTCATAGAGCGAGATGTTGCTGTTGTTGCGGGCAAATTCCAGCGACAGCACCGGCGAGAACCCCAGATAGGTGATCTGGTCCAGCGTGGCCGACAGGCTCGCCGCCCAGCGGACATCCTGACGACCATGGCCGGAATAAAACGAGTGGCCATAATCCGCCCCGCGCAGCGACAGCCCGGCCCCCAGCGCAAATCCCGCCACCGGGTGGCGCGCCTGCCAATCCAAGCTGAGCGTGGCCTCGGCGTGGTCGATACCGATGTCATCCGACACCACCCGCCGCACCGACACACCTTCTTGCCAGCGGTCGCCGGTTGGCCCGGCCTGCACCAGATCTAGCCCGACCTCCGCCTCGCTTGACGAGGACAGCGCCCGGTCAAGCCGGTTCTGCCGGGTCAGGCTGGCTGACAAGGTGGCCTGACTGCCCGCCAAGGGCAGGCCCAGATCAGCCCCCAAGCTCAGGCTGTTGGCCAGATCGCGCCCACCATACCAGCTGTGGCCAGCGGTCAGGCTGGTGGTGAGCGTGCTGGCCACCGGCCCAAGGTTCAAGGCACCCGCATGCTCGATCCCGACCTCGACATTGCCCAAGGCATAATCGGCGTTGCGCGCAAAGGGCGCTTGCGCATTGGCCGCGTCCGACAGGATCACCCCTTGCTCGCTGCCGGCAAAGGTCAGCTTGGTGGCGGTTGTATTACTTTCAGCCAGGGTATAGCGGCCCTGTACTCCAGCCCCCCAGCTCAGCCCTGACAAAGCCAAAGCATCGCCGGACAGGATGAATGGGATGCCCAAGAATTCAAACAGCGGATCGCGCGCCCCGCCGTTCACATTGTTTGACGGGCGGATCGAGGCATCGACCTGCAGGCTCAGCGGATTTTGCGAGCGGACATAGGCGAAGTCCTGCAGGGCCTGGCGCTGCGCAGCCCCGTTCGGCGCGTTCTGCACCGCTTGGCGCAGCCAGAATTGCGCCATGGTCCGGTGGTCCTGCAACGACAAAGCCTGTGCCAGCACGGTTGCCGCTTCATAGCGCTGCGGGGCGTTTTTGGCATAGGTCCAGGCGAGGTGGGCGGCAGCCGCACTTTCCGGCAGGCGCTGCAAGACCCGCAAAGCCTGGGCCTGCAGCGCATAGGCCGAACTGTCGTGGCCATCGCGCTGCAACAAGGCCTGCGCAATCGACAGCGCCTGATCGGCATAGCCTTGGCTCAGGGCCTGCGCGCCAAACGCCAGCAATTGATCGGCGGTCAGCTTGGTTGGCTTGGCCTCCGCCAAATTCACCACCAGCAGCGCCGCCCCCAAGGCCAGCGCCAGCGTCCGCATCAGGCGGCCGCTCACTTGCGATACAGAATGAAGCCGCCGGTTTCGCGTGCCGTGCCATTGGAATAGGTGGCTTCCACAACGATCACCCCGGCCACCTCTTCGGTGCCTGCGGTGGCATCACCGGCAATGACCGCGTAGTATTTGCCTCTTTCAAGTGGAGTCACCGCACCGCTTACCAAAATGGTGTTGCCAATCCCGCCTTCGGCCTCCCCATTGTTGTCCAGAACACCGGGGCCGACGTCGAACACCAAGGTCGGCAGCACACCCCCCCCGAGCGGAAAATCAGGATTTTTGTCGGCGTTGATCTCGGCCAGTACCGCATTGGTCACGTCAACCCCAGCCAGATTGAAGACATGACGGTTGCTCAGGGTTCCCTTGATGCCCGCACCATTGCTCGTCGAGGATGAAGCCGCATTGAAGTCATTGAAATCAATCGACATGTTCATGGTGGCTGTGGTGTATTGCAACTTGGAACCGACACTGCCGCCACCGTTGAAGTCGCGCAGACCCGCATAGGCACCGGCGTAGTTTGCCTGCCCGGTGGTCGGCAGCGTCACGCCCCCGGTGCGGCCATAGATGAACCCGCCAAAGCCATAACCCTGGTAAGCCCCGGTCCGCACAATTGCGAAAGTCGCCTTGCCGGAGTTTGAAACGCCGTAGAGCGCGCGGTAGCTGAACTGGTTGATCGGCGTACCGGTCACCGTATCCGGAAAGGTGCCCGACCCGGAATAAACCTTCGCCGGCCCTTTGGTCGGCACTTTGGGGTCGCGCTGGTAGACGTTGCCGCCGTCAAAGGCGAGGTTGTCGACCGTGAACGTATCGGCGGCGGGGTCATAGCTGAAGCCTTGCGCAAAGCCGTTGCCCGGCACCGATGATCCACCTGGCCCCTTGTCTTTCGCCTCGCTCCGCGAGATGTCACCCGTGGCCGTCGGGTTTGTCGTGCCCGGCAGGTCAGACACCGACACATTGCCCGGGACCGGCGGCGGCGGTGGCGGCAGCGGGCCCGGAAATGGGTTGCCGCCACATGCGCTCAGCAACAACAGCGCCATGACCGAGGATTTAACTGCCGACATAGTGCCTCACATGTTTCTTCTGATTTTGCTCAACACTCTGCCGGAATTGTGGCAAAAGGTCAAAACCCCCGTGCGGTCCAGCGATTTTCCATCGGCCCTGATGCAGCGCCGCACCACCGCGCCCATTGTGGTTCCGTAAACGCCGCCCCCCATATAGAGTGGTGTGCGACTCATCCTCCCGCGAAAGGCTTGGCCCATGCCGCTCTCCCCCGACCAGTTTGCCGAAATCGAGGCGGCGCGTGCCAGCCCCCGCCTGACCTTGCGCGCGGTCAGCGACGGGATGGAGGCGCATTTGTACCGCGCCTATCCGGTGCTCGACCACGGCCTCGTCCGCGTCATCGACTACATGGGGGACGACGCCGCCATCGTGCAGGCCGCCCGCGTCAGCTACGGCGCTGGCACCAAACACGTCCAGAACGACGAAGGCCTGATCCGCTACCTGATGCGCCACTGGCACTCCACCCCGTTTGAGATGTGCGAGATCAAGCTGCACGTCAAACTGCCGGTCTTCGTCGCCCGCCAGTGGATCCGCCACCGCACCGCCAACGTCAACGAATATTCCGCGCGCTATTCCATTCTGGACCGGGAGTTCTATATCCCGGATGCTTCCCAACTCGCCGCCCAATCGACGGTGAACAATCAAGGTCGTGGAGCGGTTCTGGAGGGTGCTGAAGCCGCCCGCGTTCTGGACCTGCTAAAACAGGATGCCGCGACCGCCTATGACCATTACGAGGATATGCTGTCGACCACCGACGCGCATGGAGCGCCGCAACAAGGCCTCGCCCGCGAACTCGCCCGGATGAACCTGCCCGCCAATATCTACACCCAATGGTATTGGAAGATCGACCTGCACAACCTGTTCCACTTTTTGAGGCTCAGAGCCGACCCGCACGCCCAATACGAAATCAGGGTCTATGCGGAGGAGATTTGTAAATTGGTGCAGGATTGGGTGCCGCTGGCGTACCGTGCGTTCGAGGATTACCGGATGGGCGGGGTGAGTTTGAGCGGCAAGGCGGCGGCGGTGTTGAAACGGCGGCTGGCCGGGGAGGTTGTCGGGCAGGTGGAAAGCGGGATGAGCAAGGGCGAATGGCGGGAGTTTGTGGAGGTTTGGGGGTAGTTCATGTTCTTCTGTTCGTTTCGATTGACCCAAGTGCTTGCGGCCTCTTTGTTTGCAATGTTTATTTGCGTGATGGCACAGAGTGGGAGTGCCGAAGTCGTAAATAAGTATTCACCTTGGTTTATCGATACTGAAATTCCGCATGTTTTTGTCCTTTCAGGCGAAATTGATGGCCGAACAGCTTTGAACTTTGAGCGCGCAGTCGGCGAGTTTGGGGTACCTAAACTTCTGATGCTTTCAAGCGGTGGTGGACTCGTGAACGATGCTCTATTGGTTGCGAGACGTGCCCATGAGTTAGGTGTGAACACACTTGTTCCTGCTGACTCTTTTTGTTATTCGGCCTGTTCACTTATATTTCTTGCAGGCAAAGTTAGAGTTGATGATGGGAGGTTGGGCGTGCACCAAATCAGTTCTTCGAGCGGTGATCTTCTTTTAGGCCAAGTTGCCATTTCTGATATCTTAGATGTTCTCGGTCAATTCAATGTGCCAAATGAGTTAATGGTGGACATGTTTCGTACTCCGCCGGATCAAATATATATCGTGACTGATGAGGAACGGCTAAAATTCGGCTTTTATTTGCGGACGGAAGCAGAACGAACCTCCGGAACCGGGCCGTCGATCGAAGAACGCGCCGCGAATTTCTTGATCGATATAAATCGCATTTGGTCTGGTGATAATAACGCTGCAATCGAAGGCGTCGCTCCTTTTTACCCAGAGAGTCTGCAATACTTTGGAAAGACAAAATCTAAGGCAGATGTAATGGATGACAAACGATCATTTGCTGTTAGGTGGCCCATTCGCAGCTATTCTGTCGACGGAAGCACAATTTCTACGGCGTGTGCAGCGAACATCTGCCATGTATCTGGAAATGTATCATGGCATGCGGAATCGCCAGAGCGCGGAAAGAAATCCGATGGGCTAGCGTTTGAGGAGTTTGTTCTTTCATTCAGCGGTGCTTTGGTTTCGATTTCGGAAGAAGATGGTAAAGTTCTCAAGCGAAATTAAAAACCTACACGTGGGCTCCACTCTTTCCCCAACAGACTCACCCCCAACCACCCCATCCTTACCAAAAAACCACCACCGCTCGCCCCCCCATCACGCCTCTGTAACATGCCCCCGGCTGGACCTTGCGCCACCCGGCGTATAGACGGAAGCAAGACAGAAGAAAGACGCAGGCAAGGTGCCTGTTTGCGATGCGAGGCGGTTGAAATGATCCTGTATGGGCTGTCCACCTGTGACGTCAGCAAGAAAGCGCTCAAGGCGCTACAAAGCGCTGGCAAGGACGTGACCTTCCGCGACGTGCGGGCCGACCCTCTGACCGAAGCCGAGATCGACGCCATCGTGCAGGAATTTGGCTCCCTCGCGGTGAACAAGCAATCCACCACCTACCGCAGCTTTTCGGCGTTCTTGCGCGAAAGCGAACCCGAGGCGCAAATTGCGGCCCAACCCACCGTCATGAAACGCCCGATCATCCGCGACGGGGCTAGCTGGTACATCGGTTGGGATGCCGCAACCGAAGCAAAAACAACGGCTTAACGCCTATCCCCCCAACAGTCCCAACCTCGCAAGCCTTGGCTCAAAGCAGCCGCAGATCGCCGGCAGATTCCTTGCCTTCCCGGCCAGACTGCAATTCAAACCCGATCTTCTGGTTCTCATTCAGCCCCTGCATACCCGCCCGTTCGACTGCGGAGATATGCACGAACACATCCTTGCCGCCATTGTCGGGGGCGATAAACCCGTAGCCTTTGGTCGCGTTAAACCACTTCACGGTGCCGGTCGGCATGCCGCTTCTCCCATCCTCAAGCCTCCCCGGGCGATATTGCCAAGGGCCGTGCGGCCAAGTGTTTCAGGGCCTTCACGAGGGAGGCGTTCAGAAATTGGTCGTCACACCGCAGATGATGCCAAAGGTTAAGCGAAAATCAAGCGCCATCCTGCACGCCACGTCAGTTCCGGCGATTCTGGCGGGGTTCGGCCGGAAAATTCAACAAAACAAGGGCGTCAGGGGGGGGGCAGGCCCGGTTCTTCAGGGGTTCGCAGGTGGCAAGGCTGCAATCCCAAGCTGTGCGACGGCGGTATCAAAGCCCAAAGCTTCGATTTTGCTGTCGCCCATACGGCGCAGAGAAACCGTGCGCTCCTCAACTTCCTTCAGGCCAATCGCCAACAGAACCGGCACTTTACCAAGCGAATGTTCGCGCACCTTGTAGTTGATCTTTTCATTGCGGACATCAGCTTCGGCCCGGACGCCCGCTTTCGTCAGCGCCGCCACAACCTCGTGCACGAACTGGTCCGCACCCGAGACAATCGAGGCCACAACCACCTGACGCGGGGCCAGCCAGAACGGCAGGCGACCGGCGTAGTTTTCCAGCAGGATGCCGATAAACCGTTCAAAAGACCCAAGAATTGCGCGGTGTAGCATGTAGGGCCGGTGCTTTGCGCCATCCTCACCGACATATTCCGCCCCCAGCCGCGTCGGCGTATTGCCGTCGACCTGGAAGGTGCCGCACTGCCATTCGCGGCCAATCGCGTCCGTCAGTTTGAAATCCAGCTTCGGGCCGTAGAAGGCACCGTCGCCAGGGTTGATCTGGTAGGACAGGCCAAGGTTTTCGATCGCGGATTTCAAAGCGCCTTCCAGCTTGTCCCACGTCTCATCCGAGCCGATCCGCACATCGGGGCGGGTCGAAAGTTTGATGTCGAACTTGTCAAAGCCGAGGTCTTTGTAAACGCTGGACAAAAGCGCGATGAAACTTGCGCACTCGCGTTCGATCTGATCCTCGGTGCAGAAAATATGGGCGTCGTCCTGGGTAAAACCGCGCACCCGCATCAACCCGTGCATGGAGCCGGAGCTTTCGTAGCGGTGGCAGGAGCCGAATTCGGCCAGCCGCAAGGGCAGATCGCGGTAAGACTTAAGCCCTTGGTTGAACACCTGCACATGGCAGGGGCAGTTCATCGGCTTTAGCGCATTGATGCGCTTTTCGCGGGCGCCGTCCTCGTCAACTTCCACGATGAACATGTGCTCGCGGTAGGCTTCCCAATGGCCGGATTTCTCCCACAAAACCCGGTCAACCACTTGCGGCGTCTTGATTTCTTTGTAGCCCGCCATGCGCAGACGACCCCGCATATAATCCTCGAGCGAGCGGTAAATCTGCCAGCCGTTCGGGTGCCAGAACACCATGCCGGGGGCTTCGTCTTGCAGGTGGAACAGCTCCATCTCGCGGCCGAGCTTGCGGTGGTCGCGCTTGGCGGCCTCCTCCAGCATGGTTTGATGGGCTTTGAGGTCGTCGCGGTTCTTGAACGCCAGACCGTAGATCCGCTGCAACATCGGGCGGGTCGCATCGCCCAGCCAATAAGCGCCCGCCACATGGGTCAGCTTGAACGCGTCGGCGGGGACTTGGCCGGTGTGTTGCAGATGCGGGCCACGGCAGAGGTCCTGCCAAGCCCCATGCCAATACATTCGCAGGTCTTGACCTTCGGGAATGCGGTTGATCAGTTCCAGCTTGAACGGCTCACCGCGTTGTTCGTAATAGGCAATCGCGCGGGCACGGTCCCAAACCTCGGTGCGAACCGGGTCGCGGGCGTTGATGATTTGCTTCATCTTCGCTTCGATGGCCCCTAGGTCGTCGGGCGTGAATGGCTCCGGACGGTCGAAGTCGTAGAACCAGCCATAGTCGCGGACCGGGCCGATGGTGACTTTGACGTCGGGCCAAATCTCCTGCACCGCGCGGGCCATGATGTGTGCGAGGTCGTGGCGGATCAGCTCCAGCGCCTGGGCATCATCGGCCATGGTGTGGATGGCGATGGTGGCGTCGCTGGGGATCGGCCATTGCAGGTCGAAATGTTGGCCGTTCACCGTGGCCGAGATGGCGCGTTTGGCCAAACCGGGGGCGATGGAGGCGGCCACCTCGGCAGCAGTCACGCCAGCGGAATACGCACGCCGGGCACCATCGGGAAATGTCAGGGAAATCGGTGACGTGTGAGCCATCGGCCCTCTCCTCGTCTGTTCGGCGCCTACAAAGCGCCCGGTTGCGGGTTCAGTGCGGCAGTTTTGCCGGGAAGGCGGGCGGTTGTCAATCGGGCGGGGCGGCGTAGAATATGCAGATCGCCCGTTAGACCGGAAAATGACTGATGCCAAGCTTCCTGCACACACCGCAAAACCGCCGGATTGCCTATCACTTGACCGAGGGTGACGGGCCGGGGCTGATTTTCCTTGGCGGCTATCGGTCCGACATGAGCGGCACCAAGGCCGTGGCTTTGGCGGCTTGGGCCTGCGCGCAGGGCAGGGCGTATCTGCGCTTTGACTATTCCGGCCATGGCCAATCTGGCGGGGATTTCAACACTTTGGGGATTGGCGATTGGTTGGACGATGCCCAGGCCGCTTTGGGTTTGACCACGGGGCGTCAGGTGCTGGTCGGGTCTTCGATGGGCGGTTGGATCGCGTTGCTTTTGGCGCGCGCCATGCCCGAACGCGTGGCACGTCTGGTCGGCATCGCGTCGGCACCGGATTTCACCGAGGACAGCTTGCTGCCAAGTCTGACTTTGGCCGAACAGGCCGCTCTCAAAGCCAAGGGCCGGATCGAGCGTCCGTCGGCCTATTCCCCTGAACCTTATGTTTTCACGCAGGTTTTAATCGAACAGGGCAGGGCGCATTTGGTGCTGCGCTCGCCGCTAAGCCTGCCGTTTCCAACGCGATTTCTGCAAGGTTCAGCCGATGGGGATGTGTCGCCCGATGTGGCGCTGCGTTTGTTCAACCACGCCACCGGCCCGGACATTCGGCTGACTTTGGTGCAAGGGGCGGATCATCGGTTTTCCACGCCCGACTGTCTGAGGCTCATCGAAGCTGCCGTGACGGAGGTTTCCGCTTAAGGCCTGGTCGCCCGGCGGATCGGTGTCACGTTCTTGGGGGTCGCAAGTTTGTCGGCGGCAGGCGTTTCGATGACGGGCAGTTCGGCAGGTTTTTCCACAGCCACAGCCTCGACAGCGGGATGCGCGGGGGCGGGCGTTTCGGACGTAACCTGTTCAACCACAACCTTGGTCCCAGCCACCATCGCCACCGCTGAATGCTGGTCAATGAAGCCCAGAACCAGCGGGCGGATGTTCAGCCGCCAGCTTTTGCCGGCGAAGATGCCGTAATGGCCCGCTTCAGGCTCCAGATGCTGGGTTTTCATCGCATCAGGCAGGCCCGGCAACATGCCCAAGGCCGCCACGCATTGACCGGGGGCGGAAATGTCGTCCTTCTCACCCTCGACCGTCATCACCGCGACTCGTTTGATCGCACCAAGGTCGACCAATTTGCCGCCGACCACGAAGGCGTTATTGGCAATCTCGCGATTTTTGAAGATGCGTTCGACGGTCGATAGGTAGAATTCCGCCGTCATGTCCATCACGGCGAGGTATTCGTCGTAAAAGCGGTTGTGGGCGTCGTGATCGGCGGCCTCACTGCGCATGACGCGCATGATCTGTTCGGCAAACGCCTTGGCGTGACGCTCGCCGTTCATCGAAATGAAGCCCGCCAATTGCATCAGCCCCGGATAGACCAGCCGCCCGGCGCCTTTGTATTTGAAGCCGACGCGCTGGATCGCCGATTGTTCCAACTGGCCCATCGTGACCCGGCGGCCAAAGTCGGTCACATCGGTGGCGGCGGCGTCGGGGTCAACCGGGCCGCCGATCAGGGTCAGGCTGCGCGGTTGGGCATCGGGATCCTCAGCCGCCAGATAGGCGGTGGCGGCAAGGGTCAGGGGAGCGGGCTGGCAGACCGCGATCACATGGGTGTCCGGCCCCAAAGCCTTCATGAATTCAACGAGGTAGAGGGTATAATCCTCGATATCGAACTTGCCCGCGCTGACCGGAATGTCGCGCGCATTGTGCCAATCGGTCACATAAACTTCGGCATCGGGCAGCAGGCTGGTCACGGTAGAGCGCAGCAAAGTGGCATAGTGGCCGGACATCGGTGCCACCACCAAAAGCTTGCGCTTCATCGGTTCCCTACGGCGCACGGCGAAGTGGATCAGGTTGCCGAACGGCTTTTCGACCACATTGACGACATCGACGATATGATCCTGCCCGGTTGGCCCGACGATCGACCTTATGCCCCAGTCGGGCTTGACACTCATCCGGCCAAAGCTGCGTTCGGCAACCTCGCCCCAGGCGGCGGTCATGCTGATCAGAGGGTTCATCGACAGCGCAAACGCCGGGTAACTCGC
The DNA here is from genome assembly GCA_043746955.1 of bacterium. Lineage (GTDB taxonomy): Bacteria > Pseudomonadota > Alphaproteobacteria > Rhodobacterales > Rhodobacteraceae > Stagnihabitans. The sequence goes on from JAYTQA010000105.1 coordinate 28,463, forward strand.
CATTGCCCGCGCTGATGCGCCCGCCCATTCACTGGTGTTGCGAAAGCTTTCCATCCAGTCGTATGTGGCCATATACTTCATCGGGCGTCCTTGCGGTGGTTGGAATCCCGACCCAACGCTGCGAACCTGCGGGGGCCGAAAATGCTGCACAGCAGCAACAATAGGGGCGAAAGGTTAACATGACAACCGATGAGATTGCCGCGCAAACAAAGTTGACCCGGTTGACCGAAAATCTTGCGCGGGTTGAGGCGCTTTCAGCGCGTCTGATGCAGGCGATCGCGGTGCGAAAGCCGCATGATGCGGCGCTGGATGGGCCAAGCCAGGAGGTGTTCATGAAGGCCGCCACCGCCTATGTGACCGGCATGATGCAGAATCCAGCCAAAATGATGGAACAACAGGTCAGCTACTGGGGCAAGACTTTGCGCAACTATGTCGAGGCGCAGCAGGCCGTGGTCAAGGGCGAGGCTGCCGTTGAACCGGTGGCGACACCGGTAAAGGACCGCCGTTTTGCCAACCCGCTTTGGGACACCAATCCGGCCTTCAACTACCTGAAACAGCAGTATCTTTTGAATGTGGAATCGGTGCAGACTGCCCTGTCCGACATGGAAACGCTGGATGCCGATGACCGCAAGCGGGTGGAGTTTTTCACCCGCCAGATCGTGGACATGTTCGCGCCGACCAACTTTCTGGGCACCAACCCGGATGCTTTGGAAAAGGCGATG